>NZ_UGOD01000004.1 GCF_900461525.1 Legionella busanensis
TTTTTTCAATTATGTGAAGGCAAGAAAGGCTCAGCAGCAGGAATATTAACCGCCTGTCCCCCAACTAAAGACATTCAACAAGACAAGTTCGTCTTAGGATTCTATCAGAAGGAACATTTGCTAGGTCTTATTGATTTAATTGCTAATTATCCTCAAAATTCTACTTGGACAATTGGTTATCTTTTAATTCATCCAAGCTATCAACGCCAAGGCTTAGGTGCCCAATTTTTCCATGTACTTGAACAAGCTATTTCACCCAATAAAATGCGCTGTGTTGTACAAGAGCAGAATGAACGAGCGTTTAAATTTTGGCAAACCCTAGGTTTTAAAATGGTGTATCAGCGGGAAGACAACTTAGGAAAATTGGTTAACAAGACTTTTGTTTTAGAAAAAGGTCGTCTGGTTTAATTTCATGAGACTACAAACTTTTAATAATTAAGACCATCAATGCAATTTGAGTTCTCACTTAAAAATGATTCGATAATGAGTAATACACCAACCAAAAACTTACATGCGTTAATCAGGAACCAGCGGCTAAACATTTTAACGCTTTCCAAAGAGTCTGACATTCCTCAACCGACCCTACACCATCTTTTATCCGGCAAAACTAAAAAGCCAAGAAGGGCGCTTCTGCAAAAGTTAGCTCACTTTTTTGATGTTTCAATTCCAGCCCTATTAGAGATAGAGCTAACTAATGAGCTTGCAAATTCTGTTAAAAGACTTCCCATTTTAAACTGGAATGAAGATACATTAAATTTTTCTAAGCAATCAGAAATAGACAACGAATTTATAGTTGGCTCGTATCCTGAAGAAAATTTTGCCTTCTTTATAAATAAGAAATTTTGTCATAGCCCTTGACCTAACCAAAGCTTAGCTATCATGGCGACTAGTAAAACGCTTGAAGAATCTCAGTGCGGGTTAGTTTACTTTAAAAGTATGACCTTATCCTTAGTAAAATTTTAATGGAGCAGAGTAATTTTTTTATTAAGCACCAAACAAGAACCGAAGACCTTTTGTTACTAAAAATTGATTTAAACAAGGTGAAGTGGTTTGGGCAGCTCTGTGAATTAAGATTAATGGCACTAGCGCTAAATGCATATTTATGATTAATTTTAGTAAAAACTTTGCCTAAGAATAAGTAGCCAATTACTATTTTCCAATGATCCTGTATTTCTAATAGAAGATGCAACCTCACTCTTTCAAAAAGTTTTCTTACATTGAAATTTAGATTAAACCAGCTATAACCTAACTATTAAGTAAAGGTCGCCGAGGATGATGAATGCGTAGGCTTTATTTTAAAATTAAATTCATCAAACACGGTTGCTCGTTTAGCCTCTAACTTTCGGCTTAAAGTGTCTAGTTGTTTTTTATCCTGACTATCTCTTAGAGTATTTAATTGAGCAAGTAATTTCTTGCTTGTAGTCTCTGATGTATCGAAGGTACGAGGCTTATTTATAAATTGAGTAACTGAATTATCATTTAGGTAATCCAACTGCCTAGTACTACTCTTGCTTAAATCAGCCGTAGCATTATAAAGTAATTGACTTTTAATTCCATTTTCAATATGACTGATAAGAGAGGGAGTAAAAGGGGTAGGCTTACTAAAAAAGGAATTAGTATGATTGCTTAATCTATCAAAAATAGAACGTTTTCGAGGTTTTATAAAATTCAAATAATTCTTGGTTATCGATTATGTTTAATGCAGCATAGCTAATAACACCTGCTAATATGCGATAAGCTGAAACATCATTTAATTTTCCTAAATTTTCAATGCTTATCTCTAATATTTCTATGATTTTCTTAATATCTATATCGTCTTTAAGTATTATATTATGTAATTGCTGCATAAATTTAATAGCTTCTTCATCTATTAGACCCTCACACTGAGGTAACGCATTATGAATATATGCTATTAAATCATTAACGGGTTTTGAATAATGTTTGACATATCCTTCTAACTGCTGGCAATAAATTATGGCCAAAAATTTCTTGATAGGCTGTTGGCTTTTCAATATATGCGTGAGCATCTTCCAACAACCTTTTGCCTTTATTTTTAGCACTATAAGCAACTCCATCTAGCTCACCTAACTTTGTTTTATCCTTTTTCGTCGCAATTGTTTGCTTTTGCCGTTTACTTAGTTTTTCAAAGAGTTCTTCACCTTGGGCTAACCTAAAGATAGGTGATAAAGCAGGGGGTATATCTGCTCTGGCAAATTCTTGATATTGCCCCTCACCAAATGCTTTCTTTAAGTGCTTAAAAACATTCGTTCTTGATAGAAAAGAAAGATGGTCAACAACGAAAATACCGCAACTAACCCAATCTTGTTGAATCATATTAGCTACCTTTTCCTTGGGAGTCTCAGCAAAAGGGCCATCAGAAGGAACATTGATGTTGTAAATATAGCCCGAATCTAAAATATTATTTAATTGAAGATTAGTTAAATATACTTGGAAAAAATGTCTTGCTCGCCTATCCATCACTGAATCTAAGTTAAACGCAGATATACCCTTTTCAGTAATAATATTATCTATACACGTCCAGTGGCCATCTATAAGTATGGCTATTTGAAAACGTAAACCAATAGGCAATTTGGCATGATTAGCTACTAAAAAATTAATAAGCTGATTGAGCTCAGGATGGCTTTCGAGGGAATAATCGCTTGAATCTTCAGGTGGTTTATATTCTGCTACAAAATAATTAAACGGAATCAGTTGTCCCTTCTCATGCCGTTGCCTTGCTTTTCGCTCTAGCACCGTTTTCATGACATCTAAAGGCCATACTATACCTTCAACATCATAACGACTAGAAACACTTAAATTATCTTTTGTTAAAGCTATTTGCTCAGCTAATTTCGCTACTTCTTTTGCTAAGGGGTTATTTTCAAGTTTTATAATCTGCAGACGTTCAGTTTTATCGAGTTCATTCATAAAAGCATAAATAATTATCTACATGTATTTATTTTAATATAAAATACATGTTATACAAATTTTAAGCTAAAAGATTAACCATCAAGCAATGGTAAAATATTTTTTAGTGTGAATACCATTATACCTAAATTAATTTACCTAAATAGAAGTTACATTTAGTGTCTTAAGCCTAATATTGAAAGAAAAGCGTCAGATTAATTAAGAAGAAAAGCAGGAATTGTTGAACTGCGGTTTATGGGTAAAATATTAACAAATTATTTATGACAAATTTAACAGAATAATCAATATCATGTAAAGAAATTGCAGAACAAATTACCACGATAAATTTTAATTGTTAAACAAGTTAAAACAAGAAAACATCAGACCAATAAAAATATTTTCTTACCTCCAAGGATAAATGCTTTGCTTTATGGACCATGGTGGAAGGCCAAGTTAAAAGAAAAAGGGGGGTTATTGTCGGATAAGCGATTACCATTACTGATAACCGCTCTCCTAAGAACCGTACTTGCAAGTTTCCCCGCATACGGCTCAAGCCTCTTTAAAGCTACATCTAATATAACCCGGCAAGTTTGGTTTAAACAACAATACGTGATTGCTTATACCTCAGCATTCTTGAGGTAAAATAATCGGCATCTTTTGAGTCAAAGAGATTAACATCAGTGCGAATTTTAATATGTCGCCTGATGGGAACTGAACTGGCAATAAAGATATCTTGCCATTCTTTAACCCCTGACCTAGTAATGGTTGTAGTTGAGAACACCCACTGTCTTTGATTGCGTGTACGAAAATACTTTTCTCTCACCCAATTTGCAGATTTGTTAGGATGTCTCTTCTTAGCCCATCGCCATAATGACCTGAATATGTGCGAGTCAACATAAGCAAAAGCCTTTTGCGCAACACAGTGCTTATAGTAGTTTGCCCATCCACTAATAACAGGATTGAGCTGACTAATTAATACTGATGCTTTGACAGAAGGCTTGGATTTTATCAACGCTCGGATTTTATTCAAAAAGTCTTTGATACTTTCTTTGGAAGGTTTAACAAGGGTTTTACTATTGTTATACCGTCTCACATTAAAACCGAGGAAATTAAATCCATTGCTGATAGCCGTGATCTTAGTTTTCTCTTCCGATAGGGTCAGACCATGCGCTGCTAGAAATGTTTGTACTTCTGACTTGACTTTCATGAGCACTTTTTCTGATGCGCCCGAAATAATAAAATCATCAGCATATCTCACCAAGTTCACTTTATCAGACTTTTTAGTACCTGCTTTAATTGCCCGTTCTAATCCATCTAATACCATGTTTGCTAACATAGGTGAGATAATTCCACCTTGTGGTGTTCCCGCATCCGTGTTAAACCATTTCTTTTGCTCGACATATCCTGATTTCAACCATTCTTGCAAAACCCTTTTATCTAAAGGGATATTCTGGGTAATCCATTCATGGCTGATATGATCAAAACAGCTTTTAATATCCGCCTCTAATACCCATTGAGCGGCTCCTTTGGGAGCTAACACATTGAAGCATTGGCGAACGGCATCTGCAGTTGAGCGCATTCTACGAAAACCATAAGAATGCTTATCACCTGTAGTTTCAGCGACAGGTTCCAACGCCATCGTATATAAAGCTTGCATCGCTCTATCTTGCATGGTAGGAATACCTAAGGGTCGCTGCTTGCCATTGCGCTTGGGGATATACACTCTTCGTAACGGTTGTGCTTGATAGCTTTTACGTTTGAGCTGCATCGCTGCTTTGTATTTTTGTTTAGAATTTCGCCAAACCACACGATCAGTACCAGGCGTTTTGGCGCCACGGTTAGTTGTCACTCGTTTTACAGCTAATAGTTTAGCTGATTTTGAATGAGTTAATAACCATTGCAGGGCTTTGACTTGTCCTGGTCTTCCTTCTCGCGTTGCCTTTGCAATACGCATTTGCAGTCGTTTGACATTGCACTCAATTATCTTCCAATTAATGGCAGCCCAATCAAGTTGCTTTGCTGAAGATGCACCGGTTAGTGTTACATCCGTCATTTGCTTTTCCTCATTAAGCGATTCTACAAATTCTCTTGCAATAAGAGACCAGTTGGACGTAGGCTCGCTTTCGCGTCAGGTAACGTTTAAACCTGTATTCTAGCTATTACCACTAGACATTCGCTTTTTCCAACCTCCCAATCTCGCATAACCTTCATCACTTTTCGCAAAGTACTTACCTGTTTTAACAGGAGCTATACGAGGTTCCCAAGTTCCGCTAGAAAGAGTATGTGCAGGGTTAGGTGCTTGTTATTGGCCGGAGGCTGTTTGACTGCGTAGTTGTAGTGGATAGCAACTAACCAGCCCTCATTGCCGCTTGGCTCAGGCGAGACAACCACTTGCGCCTGTTTGGGTTGACGACCTTTATCACAAGTTCAGTTTTCTTCACCATACCTGCTACCTAGCACTTACCCGATTGTGGTTATCAGGAAGAAGCGCTTCTCACGATTTGCTTCCCACACGTAAACGTATTTTGTTACATTGTCAGGATCGCTCTTTATTCAGATCCCTAGGTTCAGCTGGCAGTACAGCTCGTTTCTTAATGAAACAACTCTTACTAGCGACTTCTTGTCGCACACCCCACATACCCACACTATAGCTTCACTAGTCGGCAGGTTGTTACGCTCCGTGTGGATATATGGATAACAAATTTATTTTGATAAAGAGCAACTGTTTTTTAATTCATGATTTATAATATACGGATTAGGGTAGCCTTCTATTTTAGCAACCGCTTCTGCCCACCATTTTTCATTCGCATTGGGTGGAAATTCTTTATCCCAGGCAATAAAAAGATTTCGTTGTGCCTCACTTAGATCAATACCGTATTTATAGGCCATAAAAAGGTTAGCACGTGCGACGATTCCTTTTGCAAAATCTGCAGGCTCAACCCGTCTTGATTTTTTATCGATGGTAATAGGGCAACCGTAAAAGGAAGTATGATTTTCTAACATACTGTAGCGAAAATTAGAGCGAGCACTATTTACAAGGCCTACAGCTGGCCATAAATTGTAAAGCTCACCTTCAGCTTGTCTAAATTGATTATCAATTTTTTCGCAGCATTTTCTGCCTTTATATCTTTTTCCATTTTACTTAATGCAAAGAGGCTCTCGCCAACAAGCAAAATGGTTACCGAAGTTTTCAGCAGGCATCATATGCTCCCATTCTACTACATGCGCGCGGCGAATGCCGAATGCTGACTGCATATTGCAGCTTGCCAAATCAACCCTTAAACGTGCATCAAATTTGCAGTGACAGTATAAGGTTTCACGTTGGAGGGCAAAAACAATTCTGGCTTGTTTTTTAGCTTGAGTAAATGTTTTAGAAGGTAATGCCAATACAGAGAATGAAAGCATTAAGATAGTAGTAAAACGGAATAAGAAAGTCATTTAAATAAACCAGCTGTTATCGACAAAATATTATTTTTATAGTTAGGTTATAACTATTATTAAATTAACTAGGCGCCAATAATTTAACATACGTCTAAATGCTTAGTAAGCAATATAGAAATTAGTTAATTGCATTAAGGTTAGAATACGATATTTCTATGAGAAAAATAAGTTACTTAATTTAGATAGAGTATATAGATAACTTAAGTAATTTATTAAATCCAAATATTATTTAGCTTAATAAAGATAGATTAAATTAATAATGCAATATTAATTAATTATCACGCTTAAGGGCTTTATCAGAAGATTTCTGCATATTTATTTGAGAATCTTGTTCAATGTGACTTGAAAAGAAGCTATTTTGAGATAATTCTAAATTAGTTTTATAAATCTTTTTTGGTTGCTCATCAGGGTAATCTGGCCCTCTTCGTTTACCTCCTAAGAGCTCATGATTGCTCTGCGTAAGAGACGGCCAATGAGCCTTGAGCAACGGCATGTATTGTTGATTAATGTTATCTATTGGATGACCTGCACTTATTAATAGTATAGCCATCTCGTAATCTGCATTTTCACAAGCAACACTAAGAGGCGTTCTGCCATGATTATCTGGCCTACTTATATCAATCTTTTCCTGCTGTATAAGAACTCGGACAATATCGATATGACCATTTTGACATGCGACTAAAAGTGGCGTTGCACCATCTTCATCTGTTTGGTTAATAGCAATATTTTTGTGCTGAAGTAAACTAAGAACGGCCTCGGTAAATCCTCCTTCACAGGCTACAGAAAGTGGAGTAACACCGTCACTAGTTGCTTTATTAACATCAATATAGGTTTGTTTTAGTAACTCATTAATAATGTCAATATAGCCATTTTCGCAAGCTATAAAAAGGGGGGTTGTGTTGTCATTAGTTGCTATGTTCATTTCAATATTTTTTTGCTTAAGCAATGCTTGAACTATATCCGTATGTCCATTTTTACAAGCATTGAAAAGCAATGTAGCACCATTGTCATACTGCTCATTAATATTGATGTTTTCCTGCTTAAGTAACTCGAAAACAATATCAATATGACCATTTATATAGGCAATGTAAAGTGGTGTAAAACCATTATAATTAATTTTATTAATATCAATAATTTTCTGCTCTAGCAGTTTACATACAATACTTGTAAATCCATTCTGGCAAGCGATATAAAATGGAGTAACCCCAGGTTTAGTTTCAGTATTAATTTCAATTCCCTTTTGAGCAAGCAGCCTATAAACAATATCAGTATGCCCCTTTTGGCAGGCCGTCCAAAGGGGTGTTGCGCCATTATATGCTTGGTTAATATTAATATTTTTTTGCTCAAGCAATGCTTGAACTATATTCATATGTCCCTGCTCGCAGGCTATATAAAGTGGTGTTGCCCCATAAATATCCGGTTTATTAACATCAATCTCTTTTAGTTTAAGTAACTTTTGGACAATATCAATATAACCTAGTTGACAAGCGATAAACAACGGGGTTGATCCATCATTATCTTCTTTATTAAAATCAATATTTTTTTGTTCAAGTAACTTACAGACAATAGCCATATGCCCATTACGGCAGGCTGCGAACAGTGGCGTCGCTCCATATTTAGTAAATTTATTAATTTCTATATTTTTTTGTTCTAACAGCTCACAGACAATATCAAAATGGCCATTTTGGCAGGCAATATAAAGTGGCGTAGCTCCTTCATTGGTTGCCTTGTTAATATCGATTTTTTGGTGCTTAAGTAATTCAGAAACAATAGTAGTATGTCCATACTCGCATGCCAGGAATAAGGGAGTAATACCTTGAACACTTGTTTTGTTAATATCAATATTTTCCTGCTTAAGTAAGCTTCGTACTAAATTAAATTGGTTGTTTTGGCAAGCTAGATAAAATAAGCCTACTTGATAAGCATCAAATCGGTTTGCATGGTTGTACTCGAAAGGATATTTTTTTTCTAACTCAGTTAGAGCAATTTTAATAGACTCTTCTTGACTGGCTTTTGTAATCACTTGAATATTAAAAGCCACATAGTCTGCCTCATCAGACGAAAGTGAAGAAAAAATACTCTTAGCTAATGAGTTACTATCTAACTCACGAGTATAAGACATAAGATTCGGGAAACGAGCAAAATCATTAATATCAACATATACCCATTTTCGAATATTCTTATCATAGTAAAAGCATACTGCATGATTACTGGATGACAGTAAAATAGGTGCAACAACCTGCGCCTCATCCATTATCTTCTCTAAGTCTTTGAAATAGTCAGTTAGCTCAGATTGAGTAAAGGCATGTAGTTTATCCAAACTAACAACCAATTTTTCCTGTGACAGTTTATTAGGATATACAATTGAATAAATATCTTCCAAATTTTCTTGGTTTAAATATTGTGAAAATAACTCAAAATACCTAGCGGGATTTAAATAGAGTTGAATACCCTCATAAAAGGCTGGGATTTCTAAAAATATTTCTGTTTCTTCCGGGTAATTAAAGAAACCATAGTTTTTTGTGTGTAAACGTATTTGCTCAATATCATATTTTAATTTTTCAAAGTCATTGTCATAACTCTCAATACACTTTAGGCGATAGAAGAACTTATAGCTCTCTTCTACAAGCCAAGCTTGGCAAAGCATCATAGAAAATCCGCGACATATTCCAGTGGAAAGCGGGTAACCTAAATACTGACCTAATTCTACTAACTGGGAATGAGTTAACTTAGCACCCATAATTAGCATAAAATAAGAACAATTAAATTAAATTTAATACCAACTATTTATTTAAATCAAAATAACATTAATTATAAGGTTGTGACTCTTAATGTTAGAGCCTTAATTTATTATTCTAATCTTAAATAATAACTGTTTCAGAAACTTATAATAAATTTTATCTAGTTTAATATCGCTAATAATTATTCTAACATTAACTGCATGTATTGCCTTAAAATGATGGGTTTGTGAACGCATCAATCAGATATTAAATTTCTTAAATTTATCGTTTAATTCAGTTCATAAACTCTGTGTATTAATCAACGTACGTTTTAAATAAAATCTTCAGACTTTACGAGTAAAAAGGTTAAAAAGGAGAGGAGAATATGCTCAAGTGTCACCGCATAAACAAAATTTAGACTTGCAACTTTAACTCAAGAAAATAAGTTTCGAAAGCAATTTTACTGATAAAAGCCCAGTAACGCCAACGCTTTATTTTTATATATAATTGGATACTTAATTTTTGCTTCCCTCCTTCGGCAATAGCAATAAATGCAATTTATGTACTTCGTTGATAGCGTTTGGCAAGAAAGTTGAGGCAATTCGGCATAAAAATAGTCTCTCATCCTTATTAATGATTTAATAGCTGTCAATTTTAATTAGTTAAAATGATCTGGTATTAATATGTCTGATAAAATAATTGACTCATTGAAGTTGTCTGATAAACCGCACCTTTTTTTATTGAAAATTGGATTATCACAGGAAAATTATAAGGTAACGTCTAATATTCCAAGCGATAAAAAAAGTCAGCTAGTTCACGAGTTTCGCACTTGGCTCATGTAGGTTGAAACATTAAGAATTTGATCTGCTCCTGAATAGCATTTTTGATTACATGCCAGTTTTGTTGATAAAGAGTAGTTTTTTGAGTAATACGTAATTTATGTTGCTCAAACCAAGCAGCAATGGCAAGAAAGATATGGTTTCTCTGCGCTCGGCCTGTGCGTGCCTGACAACGCTCAATTCCACATGTTTGTTTGACTTCTCGATGATAAACTTCGACCGACCAACGTGCATCCATGATGTGTTTTACTTGCTCACGTGTTGGATTTTCCATGTTTGTCGCCACGTAATCAATGCGGCCATTTTTTGCCACGAACTTGAATACAAAAATCCAACCATATCCACGTAAATGAACCGAAAGTCCTTCTTCGGGAATTTCTAATGTTTCTAATCGAGCATGACGATTTACTATTCGGTTTTTTCTTAATGGTGTAACCCAAATCCACCCATGTGAGCGGATGGATTTCAAGTTATCTAAACTTGAATACCAAGCATCCATGACGACTGCTGTGGGAGTGAGTCCTCGTGATTTAGCGAGTTTTAACATGTCGCAAAAATGGGTGTTTTTTGTTTTTCCATCCGTATCTTTATCATAGATACGATAATCAATTGGCACGGATTCTTGACTATCCAAACCATGCCACAGCATATTGATAAGACCAATTCCTGCAATCACATCATGGGCATTGCCAGAATACTGATAATTTACAAGTTCTATTTTTTTACTGTGTATCTTGGATAAAACTGTATCATCTGCTATCAATAGACAAGGTTCTGATGCACGTACATAATGACTTGCTAGTGACCATATTTCTCGAGGACGGAATTTTTTATCAGCTAACCAACGGCTAATACTATCATGGGATAAAGCTATAGGACTTACTTCTGATAGCGCTAAACCTGAATAACGCATACTGCTTGCTTGTAAAAATGCTTTATACAATTCTTTTGTACATCGATAACGCGACATCCTGACACAACTTCTAAATTAAAATTATGCCGCTAATTCTAATCTATTTATTTCAAACTGCGAAACTCGTGTAGTTAAGAAAATTCTCTATAATGCTTCTGATGAGGAAGTTTTAAAGATAATCAATGACTTATTCCGATTGGAACTTTGCGAAGAAAAAAATGATCCAATTCGTACGGGTAATCGGTTAATTGGTCAATTATTATTGGGATATATGGCTAAAGTTGAACAAGAGCAATTTCGATATTTTTATGATAATGAAATTAAGGTCAGCAGAAAATCATTAAGTGATTACGATATTTCTGATAAGGTAAAGCAGCTTTGGGCTTTAATTAAAAAAACAGCTCAGAAGGAACTAGATGATGAGCCCTATCAAGCGTTCTTGCAAAAGGGGTTTAAGATTATGCCGGCATTTTATTACCAGCAATTATTACCTGAAATTACTCCAGAACAATTTATTAAGGGTGCAAAACCAGTTGAATTTACCCGCAATAAGCCTGTGTTAACTGCGTTCAACGAAAAACTGAATTCTGATGTAAGCATTCCTCTTGTTCCTGAGGATAATGACATAAGAACAAATTTAGACAATATTAAAACTCATATTATGGCTACAAACTGGAAAGTAGGTGATTATTGGTTATTCAAAGAAAGGGTGAAGCATGGTGATAAACGAGTACCTCATCGGGTGAATGATATCCTGAATCTGATTAAGCAGGTTGATAAAAACCAGTTAGATCCTAAAACGGCCTATGAGCAGATTGTTGAAAAAGCGAAAGAGGCTATAGACAATCCTAGGCGAGGTCGATGTTCTTCAACAACCCAATTCTACGAGGACATATTTAACCATAACATTCTTACTCGTGATTATGAGCTGAATAGGCCAATAATTGACAATCCTAATGAGTTATTGATTTAAATCAATGATTTTATTGCATGTTTTTGCTGCCAGGCAAAGACGTGCAAACTACTTCAGAGGTCACGTTAATTTGGATTAAACACATTATTGCAAAATTGACTGCGTGGATTAATGCAGTGGGTCATGATGGCTTAAATGAAGTTAGCAAGCGTAGCCTGGGTGCAGGCCTGCAGGGCCGAAACCCGGGTTTCACTTTGTTTCACCCAGGCTACATTTCTAATAGTAATTTGTATATTGCAAATTAAACTTAGTTATTGCATAAGACGACTATTAGGGTGAATGATATAAAAGCGTCCCAAAAACACATATTTACTAGTATTTATTTAGAACTATAATTAAAACCATCTCTTAACATTAGAAACTTCAATTAATTCTTCACCATGATTTTTTGATATAGATACCTTAACGGGTAGTACCCGTTTATCCTTAAAGAACTGATTTAGTTTACCTTCAAACTTAGTTTCTTTAGGAACGACTAAATCATAATAGTTTTTCTTAAATCCAAGAAAATTTTGTAATCCCCAGCGTCTATGCAAACTTAGTAAATATTCCTTATTATCATCTTTTATTATTACAGCCGAATGATAAGCTCTGGGACCAAAGTGTCTTACCAAAATTGGTAGTTTATTCCCAGTTTTTTTAAAAAAACCCTGATAATCTGAGGGAGGATTATATATCTTAAGCTGACGAGGTCTCTTTTCGACTTGCTTAATAGGTTCGTTGGTATCAATCCAATCATATTTTTTAAAAGTCCAAGAAGAGTGTGGTGATAAATCTTTAAAATAATAACCTAACGTATCTCCTCGTTTTGCAGCGATACGTAATTCCCTTTGATCCTGTGGTTTTTGAATAACAGTTATTTGATTATAAAATTCTATAGGTTGCTCAAGATCACTAGGTAAATAGTGGTCAACCCATCCTTCATTACTAACCTCATCAGGTAAAATTCTTAAATCCTTATCTCTAATTTTTGCTTCTAAGGGATGCTCAGTTTGATAGGCATAATTTAATCCGGGGTTCCCTCCTAAGATATCAATATCACACAGGTTGGTTAATAGAGTGAGTTTACTTATACCTGTTTTCTTATCAATCTTATGACCTATGGCCATAAGGCAAGAGGCGCCCACATCAATTTTTTTAATAGAATAGGTAGCTTCTTTAGTTTCAGGAAAAAAAAATAGAATTTTGGATAAGGTAGGTGCCCATGGATCATACTTAATAATTGTTGATCCATCTTTGCTAAGCTCATACCCAGTTGTTACACCAACAGAAGTAGGATGCTGATGTCCATCAGCATCTAAATAAGTGTCATTGTAACGGCCTCGGTGTGAGATTATGAATTGGCCCTTAACATTAAGCCTTTTACCAGTAAAAAAGTTGATTATCCGATTTAAAAAGGGAAAACTGTACCACATTGGCTTCCAATTTGCTTTTTCTGATTTATCAATAGCAATATAATTTTCAGTAGACTGGAAGTCTTTTGGTAGATGTCGTCTAATAGACGGAGTATCCATTTGATATAAGTGTGATTTCTTTTTATTTTTTCCTCTCGCCTCTGTTAAAATTTTCCGATAGTGTATATCACCACGGTTATCAACTACGCATAGATTAGCCCCATCAACAGTAAGAGACATAGGCCATATATTTTGATTTAGTGAATCAAAATACATAGGTTTCCAAGCTCCTAATTTTTCATTTCCTTTTTCACACCCTCGTCTTCTATACCATAAAATCTTATTTTCAATAGCATAATCATTTACATGGTTAAAAGATCTTGTTTTAGACTTCATTTCGATAGGATGATTAGACGGCGGTTTTAAAAAACCATTACTAATCTTAGCGCCAATCTTTTTATAAAATTTCTCAGCTAAGTTTTCTTGATCAATTTGATAAGATAAATCTTTAATTTTAAAAATTAAAGGTAATGCTAATCCCAAAGAACCGATAGTTAAAGTGACAATAGAAATACTACTTAAAAACGTTTTTATAGGCTTAGGAAGAGGAAAAGTAGATTTTTTAATCGCTTTAACTAAATTTTTTAGCCTTGAAGGTGGATATTTTTTGTAATCGCATACAAATATTTTTTCGTCTGATTTATTAGGATACATCTTTTCACTATCTAATTTTCTATACCAAAAATTAAACATATATTTGTTCGAAATATATGTTTAATTAGAATAGCTAAATATCAAAAAACCAAATATCTAATGTAAATTAAACAATATGTTTATCTATTAGCTCTTTTGCGGGCAATAATGCATCATTTTAAATAAAATTTCAACATTATAAACAATGTAATAAGGAGTAAAAAACGACTAATACATATACCATATGATTGACATGCTTGATTTTTCAACATTATTTAGTTGATATTTCAAATTTAAATATGAAAAAAAACAATGAAAATGTATAAAAATTAATGATTTTTAATAAATAGAGTAAAAATAAATTATTTTTTAAGGTATTTATAATTAGCCGAAACTAGTATTCGAGTCCCAAAATCTCATGCTTATGAAATACTTGCTTTAAACATCTCTTTAAATATAGCCAATTATTAATAAGCAAGTAAAAAAACTAATAATCTCACTCTTTAAGAAAATTTAATATATCAGGGAGAATACAGTCTGTTACTTAATCTAAATAGGGGTATTTTTCAAAAATTAGTCTTTTTAATCTATATTTAATGTATTGCTTATTAATTGAGCCTTTATATGTTTTCAAAACGTAAATATGAGAAAACGTCACCTTCTATAAACAAAAAAAGTACTAAATCAGTCGAACAGAATCAAAAAGAAGTAGAGAATTTAAAGCAGATAGGTAATCGTGCTATTCAGTATAGCGCTGCAAGTCAATCAACTCTTAACAACAGGGATTATAATGGTCTTATCAACTAAAATTAAGTCTAGTTAATCCTCAAACCAGTTTTTAATTGGAAACTCCCTTGAGTATTGCAATTCAAGAGAGTGAGTGCATTTATGGTTACGAGAGTAGCTTGAGTAATGCTTGGGCGCCAGCAGTTGAAGATGCAGGATTTTGCCCTGTAATTAGATGGCCATCAACGATAACAAAACTTTGCCAATTAAGTTTTTTTTCGAATAGACCTCCCAATCGTTTCAACTCATCTTCTACGAGAAATGGAACGACTTCTGTGAGCTGTACTGCTTCCTCTTCACTATTGGTGAAGCCTGTCACACGTTTTCCCTTGACTAGAGAAGCCCCTTTATAATTGACATGCCGTAGAACTCCAGGAGCATGACATACTAAAGCAACAGGTTTTTCAGAATTATAAACCGATTCAATTAAACTGATTGACTCAGCACTTTCGGCAAGATCCCACAAAGGACCATGACCACCCGGATAGAATAACGCATTAAAATCTTCTGCTTTCACATTTGCAAGTTTGACCGTTTGGGATAGCTCTTTTTTGGCCAGTTCGTCATGCTTGAATCGCTGCGTAGCCGGAGTCTGATTTTCAGGTAAATCACTCTTTGGATCAATAGGAGGGTGCCCACCTTTAGGTGAGGCTAATGTAAGTTCAACACCGGCATCTTTAAATATAAAGTAGGGCGCTGCAAACTCCTCCAACCAGAATCCTGTTTTATGACCCGTATTGCCGAGCATATCATGTGAGGTCAGCACCATTAATATTTTCAATCACTTCTCCTTGTTAGAATACTTAAGATGACAAAAGTTCTTTCAGTATAGTATATAGCTAAGCTATATATCTAAACCAATGGGAGAAACTTAATCAATGAATCATGACATGGGAAATATAAGAGAGAAATTGAGAAGGTAATTAATGATATAATTTCTCGATAAGGTCTGATTATAGAATTTATCAGACTTAGCACAAAATTTATTAGGGTGAACTCAACAAGCTAATGCAAGATACATTCTTGTAAGTGATCAAATACTAAAAGTAATTAATAATCCCCAGATTAATGCAAGAATAAAACCTAATAGTAGTAAATCTGCTAGCTCTTTAAATAGCTGCTTTATTCCTTTATAAGACAAGGCAACCTTAATAGGTATCAGAAAATGTTTGATACCATTATTACTATTTTTATTATTTATAACTGGAATATTAACTTTAATGGTTCCGAAGTTCTGTAATACCGTGTATTTCTACAGGCGCTCTATCAGGAAACTCAGCGATTAGTTTTAATGAGCCCCCCACTGCTGAAATATATTTGTTCAATGTCGAAATTAACATATCTGAGCGTTTTTCTAATCGAGAAACGCCATCTTGCTTCATATGTAAGATAGCGCCTAAATCTTCCTGAGTTTTAGAGAGCGCTAAACGTAAATCACGCAACGTCATTTCTTTAGCGATTAACTGATTAGCTCGCTTTTTAATATCATTTCTTCTCTTCTTAGGAAGAGATTTTAATTTATTATCAAGTGATTTAGCCATAATTTACCTCACTCTTTTAAATTTGATAAATGTTTATCAAACCGTTTATCTGCCTTTTTAATTAACTCTTTATAAAATCTTTTTTCGCTTCCTCCGGACTTATCTCCAGCAATAAGCAAGATAGCTCTACGCATTGGATCAAAAGCAAGCCTTCATACACCCTGATCTGCCTTAAATCGAAGCTCTTTCATATTAGCATGTTTAGAGCCTTTTAAAGTGTCTACATGAGGGCGACCTAGCTCTGGCCCAAATTTCTCTAATACCTTTAAATGAGCTAAGCACTCGTTCTGAACTATTTCGTTTAGTTCATCAAATTCATCATTGAAATCATCTTGAAATATAATTTGCCACGTCATAAATTCTATTATGCCATTAAATACATATGATTTCAAATACATATGTATTTAAAAACATCATATTTAATATTATTGTAAAAACCTATCTAATTTTTTTCTAAGCTCTCTTACACTCCAGTGCTCATTCCGACACATTTCGGTATAGAACTTTCTTTTAGCTCATCAACAATGGCAATCAGCTCTATAAAATTTGACTAATATAATAGTGGTGAAAGTGTCGCCACTATTTTTTCATCTGAAAAAAACTTTAGAAAACTTAATTACTCTAAGTAGCGTCTTTTCGTCAAATCCTTTTCCATATTTTAAGCTAAGCATTTTAGATAATTGTTTTATAACTTGCTCACTATACCCTGCTCTACTATGATTTAGAATTTCTTTATTGATTCGCTCGCCAATTTTTCAATAAAGAAAAACAATAGAAGAATTGATGGCTTTAGAGACTCGATATTTAGTATCTTCAATTAAAATTGATACGTTATTGAAAAGCGATTCATGAGTAATATTTTTTTATCCATTAATATTAATAATTTCTTTTAATTGTTAAATAATTAAAACTAAAATTACTATAGTTTTATAATAATTAATTCGAAATTATTAGATATAAAATATTTATTATTAACAATTTTTTTTGCCTTACCAATCACAAACACGCAATTGGTTTGCGCTAGCTTATAGTTAGATATTAAATAAAGATTAATGAAAAATAATCTAAGCACATTTAGATAAGTGAAGCATAGCCAGCACACCTTTCGCATTATTCACATATGCCCTTCTCTTCCTTTATCCATCAATAGTTTAAGGGTTTGCTGCTAATTTATTTGCATAAAATGACGGTGAATACGTGATGAAGGTTGTGGTGAAGAGAAAATAATGAAGAGCCCTTATTCTTCCTGGGTTAAAGTGGCAATAGCTTATTCTGTTCACCACTAACTTCATCACCCCTTCACCACACCATTCAAGATTTGGGACTCTTTTTTAAGCGAAGTCGTTTAAAGTTCGCTATATTTACTAGCCGCTGCAAGCTGTAATTTCTCAAAATCTTCTCGATTTAACTTTAACAATTCAGTAGATAATTTTTTGACAAGCGCGCTCATCTGAATAGTAAGTTGATGACAATATTTTTCAACCGCTTGATTTTCTCTAATTTCATTAATTTCATTAGACCTTTGATAGAGACCAATTTGAATTAATTGATTAATAAGATTGGATAGGGAAATATTGTTTTTGCTTGCAAGCGTTGCGAGGCACTGATGTAAATTATCAGGTAGCGAAATCGTTAAGCGCGGCATGAAAAACTCCTAACTTACAGATCTAATTCTTTCAATAGTTCTTTATTAATTTCTACTCTTTCTCTTTTAATTTCTTGCTCTTCTGTCTTCATTTTTGAATTCATTATTTTTGATAAATTATGCGATTCCATTTGAAGCTTTTTATCAATGGTTGATTGAAGTGATAGTTGATTTGGGTGATTAAATCGGTTTTCGTGTTGCACTAATTGGCTACTAGACGTTATATCAAGTGAGGCGGGCTAAAGAGATGCGTTTTTTTCAATCGCTTCAATCAATTTTTCTTTATTATCTGTAACCAAAATCATGCCATGAATGGCTCTTGAAATTTGGACATAGAAATTATTAAGTGTGGTCCCAAACCGATGAAAGGACTCCATTAAGCCAACACCAAACGGTGCATCTTTTCCTTGAACTTTGTAGTTAGTCAAAACATAGCTGTAATCGAGATGGTTTAAAGCAGGATGTGTTTTTTCAAGAGTTAAAGAGCGCCCTTCTTTCGTGACAAAATGAAGCGCGTCTTTATTGATTGCTACCAGTGTTGCGCACTGCCCGTTACGGATTTCATGTGCTTTAAAATTACGGGTCCACATGACTTTATCGCCCTCGAAAAGCTCTAACAATTTTGCTTCATACACTTCAATCAGCCTCTCAAAAGGTGCGGTATGCGTTTTATAGCTCGGTAGATTTTTCAAATTAAATTTAATTAACTTACCCTGTTTGTCTATTAGGGGTAATACATTCTCTTCTCGATGTCTTTTAGTGATGTCGCCACCGTATAATAATGACCTGATGAAATTTTATGTCGTTTAAAATCTTGGTTAAAGCGGACCCTATCACCCTTTTGATGGTAGGCCACAAATCGCTGCTGTATGGGTTCAATTGTTTTTGCTTTAAGAGTTAAATGACAGAAAGGCTTGCTACTCAAGGTGCCCTCTTCTTTTAAGCCCTCCCGAAGCAACTTTATAATGGATTCACGATTAGCGCGCGTGGGTGCAAAAAGCAAGGTCTTCTCTCGAGTATCCGGTGTTAAAGAAAGCCAATGATTGGCAATCCAAGCCACGCGCTCTTCATGGGTAGCCTGCGATTTAATCTCAATCTTATCTAGTGCGTCTTTCACATCTCCCTTAATTGCTGTCATAACTGCCTCTTTAAGCACCTCTTTTTTTTGTCGCACTATTTCATCCATGGTAGTCGTCTCAATACCGTATTCTTGAGTTAGCCCAAAAAGGCGTCCTGCATTCACACTGGGTAATTGTGCCTTATCTCCGACTAATATGAGTCTTGCGCCAGTGCGTTCAATATTTTTAATGAGTTCATGACCTTGCTGCGAGGACAACATCGAGGCTTCATCAATAATAAAAATTGTTTTAGCTAAAGAAGCTGTTCGCGTGGTCTTTAATTCTTGATGCACCAGTGGAAAGACATCTGTTTTAATACCAGCTTTTCCTTGCAACTCAAAAGCTGCTGAGCTTTCAACAGTAATACCAAGCGCATAACCTCTTGTGATTAGCTTTTTCGATTGTTGACTCAGGCAGTATTCCAATGCTTATACCATTGCATTCACTCACCCCTTTACAAACTGCTTCTATTATACCTGCTCTTCCTCCGCAAACTACCATTAAACCTAATTTAGCTAAGAGCCTTCCTATTTCTAAAGCAATTTGATATTGAGTTTCATCTGGAGTTCCAGTCCTATTACTCCTATAGGAACTCTGAGTCGATAGGAAGTTCTCTGTAGATTTTTTATAGCATCATAGGCAGATAATTTAATTAACAAATTTGGAATATTATTTGTTTCAACCCAATGTTTGCTGTTCAAATCAAACTTTTTATTATTTAAATAAAACTCATTGGTACGAGTGTCATAAAGCATAGATATTCCCTGTAGAATTAAAAGAAGGTCGCAAAAATCGACATATAAATATGTTTAGTGGAGTGGCTAACACTTCAAATAAGATTTTATATACATAAGAAGTTAGCGCCAGAGGTAAGATTTCTTTAAAAGTGTAAGCTCCATACCAAGAGATTAAAACCGCAACAACTTGAAAAAAAGCTTCACCACTTGCGGTTGATGAAATAAAGCGTATTGCTAAAAACTTTCTAGCAAATGCTAATTTTAACTTATCTAAAATATAGTTATTTATTGTTCTACCAATTATAAGTTATATAACAAAGGAGAAAGCATATCTTGGCAATGTTGATGCTACAATTTGAAATGCAGCGTCAGAACTTATAAATTTTGATAGAACCCATAATTGAAAAACAAAAAGTAAAAAGATAAAGAGACTTACATCTAACATTCTTCTAGTATTTACATACCCATAAATTTCTGTACTTATATCTTGAATAAAAAAACAACTGGAATAAAAAATAGGCCTCTAGTAATTTGGAAATGATAATAATTAGATAACTTAATATCAATTATTCTTGATGTAAAGGTCATGCTTATAAGAATACTACTTATATGGAATATACTTAGCAACTAATAATAAAAATCTTTTGATCTATTTAAATACTTCTTTTAGTTATAAGAATAATTATTTAAAAATTACATCTAGCTTCAACGACTGAGCCTATAATCTTATCGTTAGTTTGAAGTTCTACAGGAGGGAAAATTGGATTTAATGCTTTTAAAGTCTTATATTGTCCATCTTTTATTAGATGTCTAAATATTACCTCATCTTTTTCGAAATTAGGCCACATAGATCCACTATTTACTCTTACACAAAATAAATTTTTTCCACTTAATAAATCTGTTGTGATCCATTGTATATGATTTTCAGGCTTTAATTTACTCGTTATCTTTGACCACAACCGCGTCTGAGACCCATCAATTATAGGGATCCTTAAAATAGAATTTGCTCTTGGGCTAAACTCCTGATTGAAATTAACAGGCTGTTTGCCCAATAGTTGATCCACAGAAATATTAAAATAATTAGCGATGGCATCTAGAGTTGACGCTTTAGGATCAGGAGTTTTTCCGTTTACAAGCCTGTTTATGGTGGCTCTGGGTAAATTGACCTTCCTACTAAGTTCAGCCTCAGTTAAACTATATGCTTTGAGCAGCTGAGTAAGGACATTATTAAGTTCAAAAAAACAATGCTCATATTTCGACCATATAATTTTTCTTTATTTCAATTTATGATAATTGCTATAAATTTAATTTTAATCTTAACAAAAAAATTTACTCTCAGTTTCGCTACAATAATACACAAATTTTATAAATAGAGCTAAATTTCTCTATAGATATATATATGAAATTGTGGGCTGCAATTAATAACTATATTATATAACTCCAAGTTGTAAACCATATAAAGATATTTTGCATGCTGACCTGTCAAAATCTGTGACCATTTAAGATACATTCATCTGTTGAGGAAAATAATCTAATGATTGAAAAAATTGTTTCTGGAGGACAAACTGGTGTTGATCGTGCGGCTCTTGATGCGGCTATTTATATGTCTATACCTTATGGTGGATGGTGTCCAAAAGGACGTATTGATGAACTTGGTATAATTCCTAGCAAATATAGTAACTTGATAGAGATAACAGGAAATTTTAATACTGAAAAAGAAAATTATGTTGCAAGAACAAAAGCCAATATAAAGGATTCTGATGGAACTTTAATTATTGTACCTAAACTACCTTTTCTTAAAGACAGCGGCACTGCATTTACAATCAATGAAGCTTCAGTACAGAAAAAACCATATCTTACCATCGATATTTCACAATCTGAGGAAGAAAACTTTTCTAAAATACACGAATTTATTATGCAAAATGGTATAAAGGTTTTAAATGTCGCTGGACCTAGAGAATCAAATAATAAGGGTATTTATCAAAAAACTTTTGATTTTCTTAAATATATTTTTCAACAACTGGAGCTAAACTGCTTGTATTCGATTTAAACTTAGAGGAAATTGTTTTGGTTAATAAATTTAGTTTATATAGGAAAACATAACGTTAATTATGTTTTCCTAAAATTTTAAAAATTTAATTTAATTTCAATAACTTAAATAAAAGTTTCATAAATGAAACTACCGTCTTTACCTATATAAATTCATCTAACGCTTCTAAAACCAATGCTTTAAGTCTTTCAGGTTCTACATTAGAAAAATTAGACCTATTAAACTCAAATACAAATTTCTTATAAGTAGGCTGAATAGATTTAAAAAGAATTTTGTCATCAACTTTATAACTTCTCGCTACATTAAATTTCTTTTCATCTTTATTAATTGCCTTAATAAGTTCATTAATAATAACATTTGGCTTTATGTGAGTTTTCCTTTGTTGAATTTTATCTTTCAACTCTTTTGCAGCATTAATAATAACTTCCCTATAATTAGAATTTTTTTCTAATAAAACCACTAATGAATATATTGGGTTAATTTTCAAAAGGGTAATATCTTCAAAGAGAACCATGATTTCATGGTAATTAATAATTTTTGCTGCAGATAACATTTTAGATAACTTACTCTTCTTTAAATCTAAAGCGGAAGCCATTTCATCTTGACTATCAAATAAACCTGCATCAAGTTGTTGCTTATAACTAATTGCATCTTCAAATTCGCTAATATCATTACGATCTTTATTTTCCAAATTCATTAATATAGCGCATTCTCTATCACTAGCTTCAACAGCTTTGACTCGTACTTTTTGTTTGAGGTAGTTACAGGCAAACCATCTCCTTCTACCTGCAATTATCTCCCAATTCTTACCCTCAGGATCATTTTCCAATTTCCGCGCAAATATAGGCACCTTCTGGCCATTTTTTCGGATAGAAGATATTAGATCTTGGCATTTTTCTACATTCATCCATACTGCATCACGATTATGGAATCTCCAAGGTCGACAGTCTAAAGGATCTACTAAGAACTCTGTGCCTCGTACTATTTCAGTTTGACTTTTAGTAGTAATTGTTCGCGATGCAGCAGGTAAGACAACTTTTGCATTCTCTTTATTTTGATTTTCATCAACAATTACACCTGCCAAAGATCTTTTTTTACGCATAAGTAGCCTCTCCATTTACTACAAACTTTCCAGCTTTCTCAAGCTTTTTAACTTTGCTTGGCCATGTTTTCCATACTTCAAATTCGAGCTCCTTGCAAAATGAATTAATTATATTCAATGCTCTTTTTTGAGGCCTTCTAACCTCTAATGCCGTTTGAAAATCAATAGCAGCATTTCCAATTTCAGTTGTATGTAAAAAATAGTTGCTCATCATATGAAAACCAAATACATCCTGCATTATTGGTAAAAACTCTCGATGGTTAGTTTGATTTAAGAAAACATCTGTTGCTAATATTTTAATAAAATGGAATTCTTTTTCTGGTGCAATCATCTCAATAACATTTTCAATCATACGGAGATATTGTACTGTTGAACTAAATTCATATAAGGCTGGAGGAGTAGGAATGACTAAGGCTTCTGCTGCACAGAGGATATTCATGGAAGTAAATCCTAGAGCCGGCGGGCTATCAATTATTACCAAATCATAGGCATCTTTTACTGAATTAATTCCCTGTTTCAATTCTGAAAATAAATAATTTTTTTCGACTGTAGGAATATCTTTTATCTGTTCTGCAATTCCTAATTCAAGGTTATAGAGTTGTAAATTAGAAGGAATTATATCTAAGCCATCCCAATACGTTTTACGTATGCAATAATCTAAATTATCTTTTTCACCTCTGAAAAAAGGTAACAGGGTACACTTATCTTCAATATCTCTATCAGGAATATAACCAAAGCTACTAGTCGAAGAAGCTTGTGAATCCATATCAATAAATAAAACCCGATAACCTTGAGTTGCAAAATACTGTGCTACTGCAACACTCGTTACTGATTTTCCAACTCCACCTTTAAAGGTTTGAATGGCTAAAACAAGACATTCATCTTGTGACGCATCTCGTCTTGGGTATGTCTTAAAATGTTGTCTAAATTGGTTAATTTGTTTAAGTGTATATCCTGCAATTCTGTTAGTCGTCTGGTTTTTCTCAATATCATCCAATAAGCCATCACTTATCAATTGATTCTGAATTTTCAAGATGGAGCTACTGGAGCGTCCAACCAATTCTGCCGTTTCTTTTAATGACCACCTTCTTTCTAGAATCTTATTATTATTAGGAGCTCTACCACTTTCTTCAATTTGTCTAAGCACACTTTCACCACGACCTATTAAAGCTCGTATGTACTCAATTCCTGCTTGATTTTTCATTTTTATTCCTAATTTTAAAAATAATGAAATTTTAATTTAGAGGTAAATTATTAATTTATCAACAACAAAATTACAATTCCGCGTTATTTATTTTTATTTGACAAATATTGCGGATTTTAAAGAGATGATATAGATTCTTATGAAGATAGTAATAACTTATTAAGAATTAATAAAGATAGGAAAAACATATGCTTAATTAGAAAAAGAGGAATATTAAAAAGTTTAGTCCTGATAAGTCGGCAAACTTATCAGGACTTATAAAACTTAGCTTGGAACGAAGCTAATTTTTTACCAAAAATTAGATAGGAATCTGTTTATCTAAATTTTTTGGAATCATCCAATTATTATTTTAGCTACGTTCCCTAAAAAAAACAACAAAGATAAGGAAATTATCTATGGGGAACATTTGTTCAATTTTTCATGAGCGATTTAATGTCCTAAAGGCATTAACAAGGTGCCCTAAAAAAGCTTACTTGCTCGATCAATTTATCTTTTGGTGGCAAAACTCTAAATATAAATTAAAAAACTCTGACTCTATTTGGTTCATGCGGCCCTATGAAGACATCGCACGAGAAGTAGGGGTAGGGCTAAGTACGTTAAAAAAATACATTAAAGAGTTTGCTGATTTAGAACTTATAGAAAGGCGCAATACCTTTTGCGCTAAAAATAGAAATAACAATCCTAATGAATTTGAAGTGAAGAAGCGGACCTATATTAGAATCACAGACAAGCTTCTTAAACTAATTAATCAAACTTCCGATTCACTACCTCAAAATAAACTCTGCGAAGATGAGAGCTTAGTTCAATCAACAAGCTCACAATTAGAACAAATTGAGACGATCGAAAAGTCAAAATTGATACCTTCTATATATAAAGATAAAAAATATAATTATTTTACTAATACTATTAGTGAAGCAGATACTGTTAATTTTGTTGAAAAAGACACCCATTGTAAACCTAATAAAACTTTTACGAAAAATTTTAAATACGAAAAACAACTGGAGGGTTTAATTACAGACGAGGCTAAGAGCCAAATTAAAGGCATGCTTTATAATATTCAACATCAACACCATATTCTCATATCAGATCCTGAACAACTTTTTGCAGAGATTGTTTTTGCAGCAACTGATCCAAATCACTTTAAGCATTGTGAAAGTTTCAAACATAAACTGAATGCCATTTCATTAATACTTCGAAGTAAACGGTGGTCTACACCAAAAGGGTTCTATAATCACTCTTACATTGGCTCTCTTTTTAAAGAACGGAAAGAGGTAAGAACTCGTAAGTTGAAAGAAGAAAAATTGGCACGTGAGCTTTTAGGTATTAATAACCCTAAAGCAATCGCTGAAATTAAAACTCGGTTTGAACTTAGCGATGAACAAGAAGCTCGATTTAATGGTTCTGAAAAAACTTCAAAAGAGTCCACAGGTCTTATCAATGAGCTTGCCGATAAGTTGAAAAAAATAAGTCATGAAATTTATTCAGAAGGCTGTTATTTAAAATTAATGGAAAAAGATTATAGTGCTGGGCTTCCTCATGCCAGTAGGGCGCTTATAGACAATAGCGCGCTTAAACTTGCTCGTCTTTATGAAGAACAAACAGAACTTGAAAATAAATTAGCGAACTATGAGCATGATCAATCTTTATGTGCTTAAAGTAAATAACGTTATTCACAAATTCTGTGGATAACGCTGTGTAGTTTTTTTAAGAGAGTAGATAGTTACTTAGCTAATAAGTGATTAAGGATATTAGCTAGATAATAATAAATTGAGTTATAAAATAAACATAAATTTTAGCACATTAACAATTTTGATAATCCTTATGGTTATAATTCATGTACTATACATAACAACCTAAATAAGTTAGAGATGTCAAAGCAATATTATGCAATAAACACAACAGACGGTTTATTAGCTCTAAAATGACTGCAGAGTGCACTAACAAGCTAGGTTGTTCTGATACAGTTTATTCGACTTTGTTTGCAGGATTTATTGAATTAAGAAGGCTTAGATTTAGTAGGAACTATACTTTAAATTAATTAGTTCATTTTAGTAAGGATAATGGCCGATTACGCCTTTTGAATCAATAATTTATTTTGACCAACCAGCTAAAGGGGAAATTTCTTTATCAGAAAAGGGTATTGAGTTAATAGCTACTTATTATAATGAAAAATATTTTTGTAATATCGAAATTCCTAGAAATTCCTTCGGCAAGGCTATTCCAATATCAACTTTAAATGAATTCTTATCCACTTTAATTCAGGACTGTCTTAAAGAAAAAAGTCCTAATTATCGAAAAGCTTATATTATAGGCGCTACAAGCGGCCATGCTATTCCGTTAATCTATCTACGAGAAAATGGCGAAGAGTTATTTTTATTAGCTGATTCTCAAGGTGAGTCAGCAAGAATTAAATATTATTTACCAGATATTGAGAATAATTTTGATATACCGATTATGACTGTGGCGGAAGTTAGACAAAGAGATTTTATTTCATGTTATACCGATGCTCTAATTTTTGCTCGTAATACCACAAGAATGAATAATAATTCATATTTTATTCCTAATCTATTTCAAGATATTAAAAACAGAAAAAATTATATTCACGTAGGACCTCATCATTATATCTTATTACCCGATGAGTTATTAAAAACCACACAACGTTCTGCTTTTCGACGCCGACATACCCAACATAGTAATAAAGAAGTTAATGGAAAACTTACGCTTAATCAGTTCGTGGAGAAGCATACTGATAAATCAGATGGGAAATATAAATATTTAGAGAATAAAAATATAGAGCTAGCTAAGCTTATTGAAATTTTATTTTATTTTGAACAAATTAATTCAACATCTACTAAATTTGATTCAGAAGATAGAGAAAATTTCATGCATGTTGCCAAACAAATTATAAGTAATGGTCAGCCTTTATTTCCATATCTTGAGGCACTCATCAATTATGTTACTTATTTAAAGAAGATAAAAATCGAAGCTACGCATACGGATACCTTATCTTTTAGTGACTACACTAGATTTCATTCAGTATATAAGGGTTTCTATCTAAATTTACAACAGCTTTTATCTACTTTGGCCTTAAAAGCAGATTCATTAAAAAATATTAAGCCTAATAAAGTAACTATCATGGGTAATTTGATTCAGTCATTCAAAGAAATAGAGCAGAATTTAGAAGTTGTATTAAGTAAAGAAAATTACAGTCTTGAGTCTTTCAAAACGCTTTATGAATTTCAATGCTAAATTCTTTCTGATGGAATTAATGAATTAAGTTTAGATGTTTCTGAGAAAGGTAGGGCGCTTGAATTAAGACGTGAACTTAGTGACCGTATTAAGTTGTTTGCTAACAAAATGCTGAGTATAGATTATAAGCTAAGTACCATACAGACTTTGCTGATCTATAAAAATAAATGTGAGGAAATGGCTAGCCAACTATTGCAAATATCATTAACAATGAACTTTAAGTAGAAAACTATATTTATCTTAAATAGAAACTTTTTTATAAATAAAAATTTATAAAAAGTTAATTCAATTTATAATCCTATTAAGTTTTCTAAAAACTCTATGAAACTTACTCTCATTGTTTCAGGACCTGATTTCATAATTTTATGACTTATTTCCTGGAAAACTAAGAGTGATGAAATTTGACTAAATTTTTAATTTGATGATGTTTTGACTATACTAATTAAGTTAAGCTGTTTTTATTTAACAGTGCACAATAATCTCCCTAGTTTAACTATATTTTAATTTTTTTTTCCTAGAGCATTAATTGTCGCTACCCTAAAGGAATAAATCATGAGTCAATGCACTATCCATATAACTAATATACCGTTTAATACGACAGAAGAAGCCATTGGAAGTGAATTTTGTAAATTTGGTAAAATAATTGAGATTTGTCTTATAAAAGATCAATTCACAGGCCAGTCAAAAGGAATATGTTTTATTACCTATTCTTCTCAACATGAATCAAAGAAGTCTTTAGAAATGAATGGAATATCCTGTTTAGGACGGACCTTAAAAGTAACCCAATCTCAAAGCTGTATGACGAATTAGGGTCGTTTGCAAAAAACCTTAAAATCTTTGAAAGTAGGACTATGATGAACTGGCTTAAATTTCTTCAGACTTCCAAGTAGAAAATATTTTAATGAATTACTGTCTCCCAACAGAGTTTAATTATTAGCAACAGCAACAATAGTTAAAGGGGCAAATTCTTTACTTAGCTTAAACTACTTAATTTTTATTTGTTTATTTTCAAGAATCTGGAAGTAAATCCTTTTTAGCTTTTTTCTTTTTAAATATAAAAGAAATTTCGCCATTTCTTTCCAAAATAGCTTCATCAACTTCATTAATATCATTTAAACCATACTGTGTTCTTAATGATTGTAAGATATCATTCTTAGTAAGCCGACAACAATGTAACTTATCCCAGTTGTATTTGCTCTTTTGAACAAGAAGCATTTTATCACCTTTAATAAATTTACCCACGAGGCGACTTTTGTAAGATAAGAATGCTAGCATTCTATGAATTATAACAATAAAGGCGCAAACAACCATGGAAGGTAATAAAGGAATGTTATTGACAATCGCTTCACCTAAAATTGCACCTAAAATAATAGAAATAATAAAGTCAAAGGAAGAATAATTGCCAAATACACGCGACGAGGTTGCTCGAAATAAAATAAGCGCATAAAACGTAATTACTATTCCACGAATATAAAGGCCATAATCTAATAATTTACTAAAGCCGACTAACTCATCCATGATTAAGTTATTCCATTCTAATTAAAATAAGTATGCTAACGAATTTATATGAATTATATACTTTTCACCAATTCTAAAGATTAATATCTTATTAACTTATCTTATGCAGGATACTTTGTAACTCAGTTTATTGAATAAAATTGGATGAGATTTAAAAGGATTAGTACCATAACTAATCATTTAGTTACTTTAAACCAATGCCAAATTCGCCACAATCCGTTTAAGTCTATCTGGATTATCATCAACATAGATAGAAGTTGTCACAATAGAAGCATGACCTGCTAATCGAGATACCGCTTTAATATCAACCCCTTGCTCAATTAACTTGGTGATAAAGGTTCGCCGACCTGAGTGAGAGCTTGCGCCCAAAATACCTGCCTTGTCATATAGTTTTCGAAACCATTTTTGTAAGGTATTCGGTGTAAAACGGCTGCGCCGTTGTGTCTGAAAAAAAGGTTTATAGCGAGCCATATTATTTGCTTTTAAGTGATTAAGGTAGGCCTGCAGTGCTTCTCTTAATTTTTTATTACTCAAATAAGCATAACGTTGCTTTTCACCTTTAGTCATAGAACGTTTAAGACATAACTCCTCAAGTAGGCAGTAATGGCTATCAGCAACATCAGCAATCGTTAAAGAAGCAATTTCTTTTGCTCGGAGTCCTAAACCAAACGAACAATAAATCATTGCCACATTGCGAATAGCAAATGTACTATCTTTAGCCACAGCCAAGAGTCGTCTGAACTCAGCATCTGTTAAAACTTTTGCTTTACCTTCTCTAGCCATGATTTTTAAGCTAACTTCCTGAAAAAGTAATATTTTAACTAAAAAAGGGTCTCTTAGCAAAAATAAAAAGGTGGAGTCATGAAAAAGTCTTGCTGTAATTAAGGAGGTCCTGATTTCAATCTTTCAGGAACTCTTTTTCATTGGGAGGGCATATTATCTATATAAACTGTATAATTTCTTTTAGTTAATCAAATGCATATCGCAGAATTACTATTCGTCGCCTTAATGTAAGTCTTTGAATTAAAATACATTTAAATTATGTAATATCCTCAGAATTTATGAATCATTTATTCTCGTTATTATTATAAATTGTATATAATATAAACAGAATATACTTTAATTAAAAAATCATGGAAAATAAATCAGAAGTCGGAAATAAACAAGTTATTCCAAAGATTGTGCATTTTATCTGGGTAGGTGGACCTATACCTGCCGATGATCTCCGCTTTATTCATCAAATTTCAGCGATTGCGAAAAAAAGTGGATTTGAAGTCAATCTTTGGCTCGATAATGAAATGAATTATCATAAAACGGCTGAACTGGAAGATATAAAGATACCCAATTTAAAACTTAGAAATGTATCTGAATTAGATGAAAAAATAGGTCAGGATCCTTTCTTTGCTGAAGATCAAAGACAAAAAAAATTAGCAAAGTCGATATCTAGAGAAGAGGTTGGATTTAAAAATCTTGCTGCTGCCGCAGATTTGTACCGTTATGTTATTTTACGCTATTTTGGTGGCTATTACATAGATACAGATACTCGTTTGAAAAGTAAAGAGGTAGCCGAAAATAAAAGATTACCAGTGATTGATGCAGATACTAGCTTGAAAAGCGAAGAGGTTGCTGAAGGTGAAAAGCTATCTGAGGATAAAATTCCACCAGCTAAAAAGAAATTATCTAATACAGCTAAATTTGGTTTAAGTGAGCTAGAAATGATACCTGATCAGACTGACTTCGGAATCAAGGTCAATGGAGACTTTGTTATTGGTAAAGCTAGGCCTAAATCTGAATCTGAAGAACCTACCATTCGGTCTGCTAGGCATGTATCAATTCGCGGCGGCAATGATATAATAGGCGTCATGCCAAGGCATGAAGTAATTGAGGATGCGTTACTAGCTGCTCTTGAAGAATATGAGAAATTAGATAGTACTAAAATAGATAAAGAACCTTTTCCGGAGCTTTACAACCCACAAATAAGTCGGAATGAAACAACGGCTATGGATGCTAAACGTTTTCCATTCGGAGACCAAGTTGAAGGAGCATTAAATCGACGTACTCTCACTATACAAAGCTCTGGACCGTCAGCTTTATTTGGCTCTCTACAAAAATTTTGGGAAAAATTAAAGGATAAACGCGTTAAGACCCTACAAGAATTGTCTTTTAATAAAAAGGACGTTGCTAATCTTCCTATTGAATTCAAAAGCGAATTACGCTGGTTACAAAAAAAACCAGATCCTGCATATACTACAGATTCATTACCTAACAAATTTTTTTCGAGTAAAACAAAAAGTAAGGATGAAAGTTGTGTGAAAAATGCAACTGATAGAAATACCCCAAAAGTCTAAACTTTTAGAGCCTAGCCCATATCAATATAATGTAACTTGATTGATTGTGAAGGTATGTTCTCAGTTAAACCGAATTTATATAGTTTTGAAGTTATTTATTAAAAAAGAATAGCAGTAAATGTTAGGTAATAGTGAATTTAAACCCGTTTGCAGTTCTGTTACTGCTTATTTCCTTAATTTAAAAGAAATAAAAAATTACTTACAGCCCTAAGATTTTTGGTCCTCGAATCATAATTTTAGGATGTCTTTTAAAATCAATAAATCGACTTCTAGAATTATTACTGTAAATGAACACTTTCGAAGATAAGGTATAATTAGTCTAGATTTTCTTCATTTTATATTGCAGCTAGCGAAGCAGTGATAGGGTGCTTATAAGAGCTAAAAGAGGGTCCAATTTTTTTGTTTCTAGGGTAAACTCATTAATTGTTAAGCTTAAATATTTATCTGGGTTTATTATCTTTAAGGTAGTCCTGTATTACTTCAATATTTTCTTGTGTTTGTGTTTTAGTTCTAAAAAGACCTATTTCTGTAGTAGATATTCCGGGAGAAAGGCTAAAACTAAATCTATTAAGCGCATTTAATAATCCTCGAACAAACTTCTCTCTAAAAGAAAAATCAAGTTTATTATTATTGAGTAGTTCAAATTTAATTGTATCCTTTACTACCTTATGACAATCAGAAACCAAGCTATTATCAGGCGAAGCCGCATATTCCCCTTCAAAATATTCTCTATTTTGCTTTATTGTTTTTAAAGTAGAACTTAATAAACCCACTCTTTTATCATTAGAGTTTTTATTTTTAATTCGTTCAATTTCATAAGATATAATTGTTTCTACAGCTTCTAATTTAATAAACATTAAATTGCGTGGTTCTTCACTTGCGGTTAATTTATCTGTTTTTTGATAAAGGGTAACTAATTTATTAATTTTTGCAGCTATAGGGAGTTGTTTATCTTTAAGAATAGCTGCTGAACCCATGGATTTTATTTTTTCTGTGGGGGCCGTAGAAAGCGGAGAAATTAATGGCTTTTCTATAGAAGGTAAGGGAGGTAAGCTCGCTTTATGAAAAAGAGAATTAAAAAAACTTTTTTGAAACTCTTCTTTTTTAAATAAAAATATCCAATGTTTTGGGCTCTCTAAAGGTTTTTCTTTAATTGCTATTAGCCCCATTAACGAAGGATACTTAGAAAGTTTTTCTAATATACCATTAATGTCTTGTAGTTTAAGAATAATTTCTTCTTGACTTACCTGCTCCTTATCGCTCTTCTGTATTAACTGTTCTAAGCTTTCAAGATCAAGTAAAAAATTATCTTTTTCTTCGGAAAGCTCAGTTCTCTGTATAAGTGAAATATAATTTTTTAAATTTTTGATCCAATTTTGAAATTCTTTGTAATCAGCCATATTTGAATAAATAAATAATTAACTGTTTAATTATATACCAATATTTATTAAAATTATATAGATTTTATCTTGAAACCGAATTACTCTGGTTTATGTTTACCTTATCTTTAAAAAATATAAACAATAAAATGGTTTATTAATTTAATAGCATACCTAATTAAAAAGCATAGTTTCAGGTTTTGTCACTTACTTTACATAGAAAAATAAATTAATCCTTTAATCCCATTTCAAAGAGCTAAATAACGATATAAAGTTGGCTTAGAAATATTAAGCACCTTACAAATATCAGCAATGGCCAAGGCTTTATCTTGATGCATCCGTTTAGCCGCTTGAATCTTAGAACTATCCACTTTAGGGCGTCCACCTTTTTTGCCTCGTGCACGTGCTGCAGAAAGACCTGCTTGAGTTCGCTCTTGAATAAGGCGTCGTTCAAACTGGGCCATGGAAGAAAAAATATTAAAGACCAACTCACCCGAGGCTGTAGTCGTATCAATCGCACCGTCGCACAGTGATTTAAATCCAACACCTTTTTCTCTTAACGTTTCAATGAGCGTTACCAAATGCACCATCGAGCGACCCAAACGGTCAAGGCGCCAAACGACTAAGACATCGCCAGCTTCCAAATTATCCAAACACTCGTTTAGCCCAGGGCGCTCTGTTTTCGAGCCCGACACTTTATCTTTAAAAATAAAATTTTTCTGACAGCCTGCTTTTAGGAGGGCATCCACTTGTAAGTTTAAATTTTGCTCAAGAGTGCTTACGCGGGCATAGCCAATTAATCGTGACATTATTTTTTCTCAATTATTATTGTTTTCAATGGGTATTTAATACTTTGATTATGATATGAATATTTAATAAAAATAGCAATGTAAAAAGGCAGGCTGAATAAGGGAAATTGGAAGTAGAGGAGTTGGTTAGGGAAGAGTCTCAAAAAAGGGTCGTTTTCCGAGACTTATTTTATTTATGCCTACTGTCTAAAAGTTTGCAAAAAAAAGCGCCCTACAGCAGGGCTCTCTTTTTCATTGATTATGCCGTTAACGCGCATTGCGGTATTGATTGCTCAAGTTATTTTTGGTCAGAGTGGGTATTAAGCCGGCGTTGAATTATTATAATGCCTGTAAATTATATAAAGCTAGCCGGAGTAATATGTCTAAACTATCTTAGCTTTGCTGCCTGGGCTCGCTGATATTCTTGGAGTACGTCATCAGATTGCACTTGTTTAATATTTTTTAGGACTTGCTCCATGTATGCCTCTACCTTCTTTATTAGTTGTGACTTATAGGTAGTAAATTTCGCTTCTGTGGCTGGCCAAGTTTTGATATCACTAAGCCAAGTCATTATTTGTTCATAATAAGCATTATCGAAGAACGAGGCTTGATTTAATGAAAAGAAAATATCATTAGGTAATTTGGGATGATGCTTGTTTGTTGTATATTGTGAATTTAGATTAAAAAAACGATAAAGAGGATTAATTTGCGGTGTTCTAAATATTTTTTCTAGACACTCTTTATGCAATTGCCTAATCTTGATTACTAAGTCATTGCTTAACACTTTGTCTTGGAGGTTAGGTGGAAAAAGGGCAATAATACGCTGTCGATAAGCTTCATCGTTACTGTTGATAACAATGTGAGTTAAAGGGCAATTATTAAAAACCCCCTCCCCAATCGACTTAAGACTACCAGGCAAAACGACTGTTTTTAAGCTTAAACAATTGTCAAACACCAGATCGTCAATCGATTGTACACTCGCAGGAATAGAAATGGCTTCTAAGCTTCTGCAATCACTAAAAGCCCCTCTGGCAAGCTTGATAAGGCTCTCCGGAAGAAAGACAGTTTTTAAATTCCTACAATCGACAAAGGCCCAGCAATCAATAGAAGTAACACCTGTAGGGATACAAATTTTTTCTAAGCTTAAACAATTATTAAAAGCGTCATGACCAATAGAAGTAAGCCTACCTTCTACAAGAGTAATCGTTTTTAAATTATAACAATTCATAAAGGCATATTTGCTAATCAAGTGAACATTTTTTGGAATAGCAATAGAATTTAAGGCAGTACAATCGGCAAAGGCTAATACACCAATCGATTGAACAGACTCTGGAAGCGTAATAGTTTCTAAGCCTGAATATTGAAACGCCTCATCGCCAATGGAGGTAAGACTATTGGGTAGCAAAATTTTTTTTAACTTCAAGGACAACATACAGGCCCGTCTACGAATAGCGGTAATACCATCGGGAACTTGAAACGAGCCATTGCCATCAATATCGGTGTCTTCAATAGAGGATTGCTCGGTTTTTTGTTGCCCATTTTCCATTATTAGCCTTCTTAAACTTATATTGTTACTTTTTAAAAGTAAATGACTATACACGGTGGTGTTGCAAAAATAAAATGGTTGTATACTAAATGGCTTTAGCTAGTACTTTTAATGAGTTTTAAAAATCGATCCAATTTCAAGTAATTTTACCCTGATTTTTCGGACAGCGCCCTATGCAATTTTTTCCAAGTAATCGACCTCAAATGGCGTTTCGTATCCAATAGCAGAATGGATTTTTCTGCGGTTATAATATCCTTCTGTATATTGAAGAATACTTCTTTTAGTGCTGTTGCAAAAACTATAAAAGCTACAAAAACACAAATTCAGGACATACTTTAGCTATACACATGAAACAATTGGTTAATAAATGAAACTTCATTCTGATTGCTATACATCCACCTATTAAATTGTCCTTTCCGAAACATTTGCATCATTTCAAACTCATTAATGGTTGCTTAAGCGGTTTCATGAACTTAAATACTAAAATAGGGTTGGTAAGGCCCATGGTTTGACTCTAGACAATTATTCAGGTGTATTTGATTTGTTGATGAGGAGTGCCCTTAGAAGGACTGTCATCTTGTTTTAATTCCGAATTGTCTGATTGTAGCCGGGATTTTTATCAGTATTTATAATACTAATATTACAAGTTGAATTGCTCTTGATGAGTTTTTTAAAACCCACTAATTTGTATTGACCTGGTACTATTGCAATTGCGCTTAATAGCTGAATTAATGAGATGAGTATGACTTTTCTTTGGAAGGTATTAAGTTAAGAAAAAAACTTAGAGGATGTTTAAATTGTTAATCTGCTCCTGGGCTCTGGCCCTATTGTCTACTATATAGATGCTACAGTTAATAATAAGTTAATACTTTTTATGGTAAAATATTTATCTTTATGTATTAAAATATTACAACTATGTTAAAAAGCTTATATATAAAAATTTTAAAAAATATTAAATCTATTTATTCATATAATTCTAGTAGTTATTTTGCAAATGAAGTAATTAAGCTAATGCTTGAAGAGCCAACAGAATTTAAAAGACTTATACAAAATGTATCTCATATAGAAGAGTTATCTAAGAAATTTCCTGCTTACAAAACCCAGTGTATTAATATTTTACTTAATGATTCAGAAGAATTTCAACGACTTATTCAATCAACATACGATTTATCGCGTCTAAGAGATATATTTCCTTGCCATGAAAAGGATTTAATAGCGAAACTATTTGCTAATGACTTGCAAGAATTTAAACGACTTATCTTGAAAATGTTTGATATAGAAGTCATCACTAGAGACTTTCCCACTTATGCAGATCAATGTTTGAAGGTGCTAATTAACGATCCCCAAGTGTTTAAAGAAGTTATTAAAAGTATTTCTGATATATCTTTCCTTGCCAAACAATTTCCTAAATATAAGAAGCCGTTTATAGCAATGCTGCTAAATGAGGAAGAATTTAATCGACTCATCGTAGATACTGGCGATACAGCCAATGAACTGTATAATTTTGCTAAATCTTTCCCGGCCTACTTTTATCCCTTGTATAATAAAGCTTTTAAAAATTTTTCAACTTTTGAAAAAATTTTTAAATATTCGCATAATGTACAACCCTTATGTGAATTATTTAAAGTAAAAATCTCTAAGTCTGATTTAAATGAGGCAGTCTACACCAACGTTAAAGCCACATTAAATAAGTCAGAGTTAAAAAGAAATATCTCACTAATTAAACAAGCTTTAAGAACTAAAACAAGCTTCTTTCAAATTTTACCACAAGAGTTAAGAACTACTATTATTGCAGCTACTAGAAATAGCGAAATTCAGTCAGAAAAAGAAGCGAATGATTTTATTAACAGGGAGTATTCTAAAATAAAGTAATAAACCTAATTGAACTCAACGTATTATTACCTTTTTTTAGCCAAAACATTCTTAATTAAAAAAATATTTTATAAGCGTTTTCAGTTCATAAAGGTCCATACTACGATTAAAGAATGTGAATCAGGTGAGTTTTCGAAAAGAGACGATTTGATTGCTGCGTTGTCAAAATATGTTATGGAAGCAAAATTTTGGCATAAGCAGCAATAAGTTGCTGCCTTATTGCAGTCACTTGTTTTTTAATTGAGAAGAAAGTCTTACTACTAAAATTCAGTTAGAGGATACAGCACTAGTACCGAGATAAAAAAGCATAATGTAAAATTAAATAAAGTAATTATTAAAATGGTTGAGTTAATTAGAACTTACTGAAATACCCTTGTTAATTGAAGTTATTTCTACTACCTATACTCTTTTTTTTGATAAATAGCTTATTCATTACTTATGATTCCTTTATATATAATTAGCCTAGTATAAGCAATTGCAATAAAACGTTTATCAGGTCATCTTATTTTAAGCACACAATATAGAATCTAATGATAAAAAAAATTTGTTATAGAATTTTATCTACAGGATACATCTTGGCTGTATATATAAATAAGCCGATAATTTCAAAAAAGATCAATTTATTTTGCTTTAAGGCAGTTTGATTTAAATATTTGCTTATCGTTATTTAAAGAGTATGCCTTTTCAGTTTTCTGTAAGGTGTGCTTCTTTATTAACTTTATTATTATGCTGTTAAAGTGCTTTGTGGTATTGGTTGCACTGATTGTTCCTGCTTGGATTGCAACGCAAAGAACATAATGTTAGGAAGAATATGACGAAATGCACTTATCCCTTTTATACAAGCTAACTCAGGATTTTTATTAACCGAAAAATTTAACGCTTTACTTTGAGCAATTAACTTTTTGTTCGCCTCATTTAAGATATCTTTATCAATACCATTCAGCATTATATTTTATTGATAAAGTTTGTTTTGATACGCATAGGCTGAGGCGAGCGCTTGGGTGTTGGTACCAATGTCATTTAATGTAAGTTCAAGCGTTAATCCTTGGGGCATTTTTTCTGATTGTAATGCTGTAGCAATTGCTCGCTCGCCAGCATCTTTAATATTATTATCCCCAAGGTCAAGCGTTAATCCTTGTGGTGCTTTTCCTGATTGCAACGCCATAGCGAGTGCTTGGACACCGTCATTGCTAATCTGATTATATGCAAGGTCAAGCATTAAGCCTTGCGTTGCCTGACCTGATTGTATTAATTGAAGTGCTTCTTCTATATTTAATCTCATGAGTCACCTTAATTGTTTTAAAATATTAAGTTATATCAAGGCGTTTGTATGGTAAATATAATAATCGTTATTTATTTTGACTTATTAGTCAGTATATATCAAATTTAGTTTTTTACAGGACACCCTTTATAAGTTAAGGGTTAGGGTTTAAGCGGAGACTTGGCACTAGCGTTTGTAATTCCTAGCTGCGCCATGGATACGATAATTTATTTTAAAGGGATGCATCTCGAAAAGGGTCGTTTTTTGAGATTCTAGTTTGGTCTTAATTATTTAATCCTATTTTATTAATTCTTATTCTCTATTCATGAGAAGTGGCACTGAAACTGAGTGATCAGCAACGTTTCTACTAGAGCCTGAAGCATAGGCAGAAAAGAATACAAGGCCTGTGTTACATGCATTTGTAATTGTGGAACAGCAGCCGGCACCAGCCGCTACTATTTCGAGAGGGGTTACCAAAATACTACCTATGACACCAATGCATGCCCCACCTATACTAGTAGTATAAGTTAAAAGAGGTAAACACTGATTTAATTGGTTGGATTCATTTCGATTATTTTCAGAAGTGACCCTTAGCATCGTTTATAAACCATCATTTAGTTAATTATTTTTCCAAATTATAAAGTAATTATATTAAGGTTTTATTAATAAAGCGCTCTGTTACAAAATGGTATAAGTTTTAAAATTGCCGCCCAAAAATAAGTTAAAAAGATGGGCTAATTTTGAATGAGTCTCAAAAAACGTTCGTTTTTGAGATTCATGTATTAAATCTCGCGAGTTATATTTACTGGACTTTTACACTTATTTTGTGTAAAATAAATATTATTTAGATAAATTAAGACTAGGCGTTGAAAGCGTTAAATATTGTAGAGCTGTCTAAAAGGGCTCAAAAAGATTTAGCAAAAATACCAGAACATATAAAGACTAAATTATTAGTTTGGATTGATTCAGTAGAACAATTAGGAGTTTATCAAGTTCGAAAGATACCAGGCTATCATGATGAACCTTTAAAAGGCAACCGATTAGGCCAGCGCTTTGTACGTCTTTCTAAAGGTTACCGGGCTATCTATACGATGACATCAAATGGCAGTATGGAGCTTATTATAGTTGAAGAGGTAAATAAACATGACTATTAATGCGCGTGAATATCTAGAAAAACAAGTAGGCCCTTTAAGTTTAGGTAAAACACTTCGTGCTATTCGGCTAGGTGAAGAGGAGAGCCAAACTCATTTTGCTAAAAAATTAGGTATATCTGTTCAATATCTTTGTGATTTAGAGCATGATCGTAAAATAGTGAGTGCTAAGAAAGCTAAAGCCTTTGCAGATAAGCTCGGTTATTCCGATAAACAATTTGTTCGGCTTGCCTTACAAGATACATTAAATCAATATAGTATACCCATGCACGTTGAAATTTCTGCCTAAAGAACTTCATATAAAATATATACAATTTTTAAATATCTAAATATATTTGTGTTCTATTAAGTCTATTATTTTTGAATAATCTTAAAAGATTGATTTTGTAAATTTGAAAAATAGCCAGGATGCTATTCTGAAGTAACCTACAACTCTCCGTTAGCTAATTCAGCTAATGTTAGTCTCGCAAACGGTCGTTTTTTGAGACTCTTATAACCTTGTCGTTTTTATCAATAAATTCTAAACCTAATAATATTAAGTTCTCATAGATAAAAATCAAACTTTATTGAGAGTAAAAAATAAGAAAGTTAATAAGGGTTAAAATATCAAGGGTGTATTTATTTAGCAGTATAAAAATAGATAAAATTGAAAATGTAATGCATTTGTTATACAATTAGGTTATAGAGACATTTGGAGTTCCTAGATGAATAAGGCAGCAACGATTAATGCTCGTATTGAGCCTGCTCTTAAACTACAAGCAGAAGAGATTTTACATAAGGTGGGCCTATCTTCAGCTGAGGCGATTCGTCTATTTTATAGCCAAGTTTGCCTTCAAAACGGCCTTCCATTTGAAGTAAAAATACCCAATAAACAAACGCGTGATGCGATGAAAGAGCTAGAGTCAGGTAAAGGCGAACGATTTAAAACTATGAAGGATGTATGGGATTCTATCGATAATGCTTGAGTTAGAATTAGCGTCCCAATTTAAACGTGATTTGAAAAAGATTGCCAAGCAAGGGAAGAGTAGAAAACTTCTTGATTCTATTGTAGAGCAATTGCAAAGGGAGGAGACTTTAGCACCAAAGTATAAGGATCATAATCTTTCTGGAAATTGGAGTGAGTTTCGTGAATGCCACATTACCCCAGACTGGTTGTTAATTTATAAAATTATTAAAGATGATCGACTACAATTGTTAAGATTAGCGCGAACAGGTTCACATTCTGAGCTATTTAAATAGAATATATTTGAATGGTCACATAAACGGTCGTTTTGCGAGACTACTTATAAGGGGAGTTATTACGATATGTTTATTTCAGAAAAGTTTCTTCAACAGTACAATGAACAGATCCATGTGAATAATGTAGGCTTTTATAAGGTATTTCGATGATATCGATAAGGTTTTCAGTTAATTCTAATATTTTCTTCTTGGTATGTGAAAAATAAGAAATTAAGTGCTTTTGAACTGCAACGCTTTCTTCTATTTGTCTACCCTTAGAATCACCATTCACAAACATTTTATAGCGTTTGTCTGTATCGCTTTTTAAAATCACAGCATTAGCACCAAAGGCAAAAGCCTCAACGGTACTGAGTAAAATAATTTTTTCTAGACCATAAATCTCCCGAAGCAGACATCTACTCTCATCTGTAATTGTTTGGCTTCCTTGTTGTAATAGAGGTAAACCATTCTTATCTAACATAAAATTTCCATTACCACTTTTAATGTAGTCGCCCTCATATAGAATCAACACATCATTAGGAAGTGGTAATACGCAGCAATCTAAATGAAAGAATTCTTTGCGTAGCAACTTTATTGGGATAACTTTATTTTTGATTATTTGGCAAATCACCTCAACGGCTCTCTTTTCAGTCCTTTGGCCATAACCTAAAAAGAATAATGATCGGTTCGGTGCTTGTATAAAGTCGCCGCCTTCAAAAATAATTTTCTTTTCACCAGCTTTTTGTAGAGGCCATATAGTTGCGCCAAGCTGGGTTGCAAGTTTAGTTGGGGTCTTTTCCTCTCCTCGACGTGACTTATTCTTAAAAAAGGCTGGGATAAAATGAAGTTTACCCTCATCGACAAAATAATGTCCGGTATCTGTTAAGAATACTTGATCAGGGTATAAATAAGCCACATTATTTTTAATATGTTTGTCTTCTTCTAGGATGATGATTTTAATTCCCTGTTCTTTCATTTTCACTATTAGATTGGACATATCTGTATACACTTGTTCTGCATGTTTTCTTTTATCTTCTTCCTTTGAAGTAAGCTTCTTATTAGAAAGTTCATTTTCTTTTCTCAATCCAAAATTTTTGGTTAATCTCAAAATGGCAGCATTTGGATTTTCGCAAGAAGGAAAATCGTATATTTTCATAAGTACCTGTATGGGTCTTGATAATTTCTTTTAATAACTATCTTATCGTCCTTTGTTTCAAGTTATTTACTACAGGAAGACAATCTTTCTGAAAATATACAGCATCATCAGATTAAATATCACAATAACAATCTAAAAGCTGATCATAGGAAACTTAAGTGTTTTATCAACCCAGTAAGAGGCTTGCAATCATTGAAAGCGGCCTATGCGGCCTGAAATCAAAGGACAATTCAGCAGATGGATGGTTAGTAGACAAAATAAACTGTCTATCAATCAAATGAGACCTACTTAAAAATTATGATTTCGTAGGTTGAATGTTTTTGTAACAGATTCAATAAACATAGTAACCTGAAAAAAACTGACAAATGATTAATAGTAGGGAATTATAAGTCTGGAAAGTCTTAAAAATCGTCGTTTTTTAAGACACATAATCTACTAGGCGACTTTTAATAGGTTTCTCTATATTTATCTCCTTTCTTTGACTACTTATTAGCCTTCTATATAATGCGCTACTTTAATTCATTAAAAGGAAACAGTATCATGAAATCTAACACTATAAAATCATATAGTAAAAGAGGCGCTATGATAGGAGCAGCAGCAGGCGCTTGTAAGACCCATCATCGAATAAGTGCAGCTATAGCATGGTATGGCATACATGCAAAGGATGAGGGCTTATCACTTATGATATTTAATGGGATATTAAAATTTATTATTCCTGCTGCAGCAATTGGCAGTGTTGTAGGAGGCGGTATTGGTTTTTTTGCAGATAGTCAGCGTAAATCTTCACAGTTTGCTGAAAGTAACTATTCTGCTGGGTTCCCATCTATAAATATATTATAAAATAGTGGCAGTGTTTTAAATATTATCAAAGAGGCTCTGTTACAAAAATGACTATTAGCTTATAAATTATTTGCCTTATAATTCTATAATGCAATATTTAAATGCGCTCTGTAAAATCTACCTTTAAAGAGCGTTATTTCATGGTGATGTGTACGCTGGTGCCATTAACGGCACTGTTGCAAAAACAAGTCTATAAGTATAATAGCTGATTTTGCGTAGTCCCTATGAGTTTTAAAAATCCATCAGACCTTGCCTTAATTAAGGATTAGTCTAGCATATCAAGTTGATTAAAATATTGCCATAAGCCTATTTTAATGACAAAATGCGCCGATTTAGATCCATTTATTGTAATTATGATAAAAAAAATAATAGCTATTATTTTAGGTTTAGGATATTCCCATATATGGGCAGCCACATATGTAAATTTGTACCAAGCACCATTAAGCCACCTAAATCAGTTTTCGTTGCTAAATCAACAAAAAACTTCATCAGCTATAGGCGTGAATGATTTAAAGCTGGTAAGCAGGACGCTGCAAGATAATATTATTATTACACGCTATCAGCAATTGTATAAAAAAATTCCTATCATTGGTGCCCAAGTAACAGTAAGCAAAAATCCTAATGCCTCTATCCTGAATAAGGAACAAGTTAATGGACACTTATTCGAAGATATCCAGCTTGACACAAATCCAACATTGAGTTCAAAACAAGCCATCTTCTTGGCTAAGAAGTCATACGCTAATTCTCATCCCCTAAAAACTCAGTCTGACCATAGTGAATTACAAATCAGAGCAAATCGAAATAATCAACTACAATTGGTTTATTTGGTTTCTTTTAAAAGTATAGGGCCAGACAACAAGCCTGTGTGGCCTTTTTTCGTGATTGATGCAAAAACCGGGGAAATAAGCAAACAATGGAATAATATTCAAACTTATTCAGATGGTGGGCCAGGAGGCAATGAAAAAGTTCATGAGTACTGGTATGGAAAAGACGGCTTACCAACCTTAGAGGTCAAAGAAGCGGGTGAGATTTGCACCTTGGAAGATGAAAAAGTTAGTTTAATTAATGTTAATGCAGAATGGGACTGGGAGTACCTTAATCAAACGCCAGTTAAATATACCTGTAATAATAATGTTGAAGATTATGTCAATGGTTCTTTTTCTGCAGGCAATGATGCTTACTATTTTGGACACACCATTATTAATCTCTTTAAGGATTGGTATGGGTTGAACGTTTTGCAAGATGAAAAGGGCCATGCTCAAAAACTCATTATGCGTGTTCACTTCGGTAAATCATTTGACAATGCATTTTGGGATGGACAAACGATGTCTTTTGGTGATGGCTATTATTTTTATCCTCTCGTTTCTTTAGATGTTGCTGGTCACGAAGTAGCGCATGGCTTTACTCAACAGCATGCCAATCTGGAATACCACGATGAGCCCGGTGCATTGAATGAGTCTTTTTCTGACATGGCGGCTCAAGCTTCCAAAGCCTATCTTCTAGATACAGTCCCTCAACTTTATAATAAAGCCTATTTGACACCCAACACAGTCACTTGGGGTATGGGGGAGACTTTAATAACGCCATCACTCCCTATAAAAGCTATACGTTTTATGGACCTACCATCATTAGATGGGTATTCTGCAGATTGCGTGGATAAAAAGATGGCTAGAAATCATCAAAGCATTTGTAGTATCAGTTACCCTGAGCTTTTAGTTCAGGCAGAGCTTGAATATCCAGATGATGAAGATGAAAAACAAAGTTTCATAGTTCATAGGGCCAGTGGAGTATTTAATAGAGCATTTTACCTAATGACTAAACAGCTTGGAATTAGAACAACGTTTCATATCATGATTATTGCAAATGCCAAATATTGGACACCTACTACTGATTTTAATGAAGGGGCTTGTGGTGTTATCTACGCTGCCCGAGATTTAAAAATAAACCCTGATATCGTTCAATCTAGTTTTAGAAAGGTTGGTATTGATATCAAACACTGTAGTCCTTAATCATTGCCTTTAAATGAGAATTATATCATGAAAAAACAATTGCTTTTAATCAATTTAGGTTTGACTGTCGTTACATCAAGTTTTGCTTCATTACCTTTCACTTCAAATTTTTTTATCGATAAACTTAATCAATCTAAAGCTAGTGTGCAAAAAATCATGAAATCTCATGACGGTTATGCTGATTTTTCAGGTCATTGGGTCGGGACATGTGATAATGAGCCCGAAGAAGAACTAACCATGGTAATTAAGCAGAGTTCGGATTCATCATCAATTGAAATTGATAATAAAAAGATTTTAATTGATGCTATCTCTACTGAGGCAGTAAATCAAAACTTCGAGACAGAAGGTAATATTGCGCATTATCGTTGGAATGAGGATGGTCAATCAATTCTAGGTACATTACTCCAATATTCTAAAACAGGTAATATGTCCCAGGGAGATATGAAAAGCTATGTAGGAAAATTTAGCCTTTCTAAAGATAATGAGAAACTCGTTATTAACTTTACATTTTCTGTTTTCACAGATGGGATTTTAAACAATAACATAACTTCCCGCTGTGTTTATAATAAGTCATGATATTACCTTGGCGTTTAAAAATTGTATGTTTACTTTACTTCTATTTTTCTCAAAAAAATATCTGATGTTCCGTATGTACAATTAGCTTCTTAAAGGTGCGTACTGCTATTTATATACTAAGTAGAGTGTACAAACTTGAGACGCTAGGGTAATAATTAAAATTTAACTTTTTCTAATGTTTAATAATATTTGCAACACCACCTAAAAAAATTAACTATGAAAAAAGATTGACTTCTTTGCCAACTCTTTAGGGAATAGCAAACAGCTTATGACATTAAAGGATTCGAAAGTATATATTTTATCAAAAACGTTCGTTTCTTGAGACTTGCGATTAATTTTATTTTAAAATATTAAATTTTTAACCTTAACGTAAGAACTTATATGCTTCGCTATCTCAATAATACACAAACATTAGATATTAAAATCCCAAGTAGCGTAACAAGAGAACAATTTTTTTTAGAACTATCTAATAGTAAAGCAACCGCCATAGACGTTGATTTGAGATTTGACTCATGGGAAAAACAGAAAGATTTTTTTAATGATTTATTTGTTACTTTAAACCAAAACAAAAATATTCGTCGACTTAACTACTTAAGTCGTATAAGTTCCAAAGAATTATTTAGTGTGTTAGCCGATGGTATTGGTCAAAGCAAATTCTTAACGGATATCGAGTTATATTGTGAAATTGATTGGAGTAAACTAGCCGTTGCTTTACAAAATAATAGTGTGCTCAGCAAGCTTAAACTGGCTTGTTGCAATTTAGGTTATTTGGGTGCTCAAAAACTTGCTAGTGGAATTTTAGACAACACGTCTCTTACTGAATTAAACTTAACCCATACTGGCATTACGAATGATGATTCGGTTGTAATTGTACAAGCTTGTATTAGCCAAGGAAAGATTAGTGCATTATCCCTTAGATCAAATACGATTGAAAATACTCAGCTTGCAAAGATTATAGAACTTTTAGCTACTAACAAATCGCTAAAATATATAGACCTACAATTCACAAATATTGGTATTACAGAGATTGAAACCATTTGTAAATTAGTTAGCAAAGAACACTTTACAGAGGGGTTCGTTTTTGATCTTAGAAATAACCACATTACAAATGAAGGCGCTCAAATTATATTAGAAAAGATAAAGAGTGGTAATTATCCGCCTAATTTGTACATTGATTTAAGAAAGAATAAAATAGATGACGATTTATTAAACGAAATCACAGGGCAATTAGAAATAAATAAGGCAGCATTAGCTTGTACTGCAATTCAGCAAGGTGCTAGGCAAGAAGAATGTCTTATATCAAATCTACCACAAAAAATTTTGGAAGATATTTATCAGTTTTCATTTCCCTTCCCTAAAAGGAAAGAGGAAATGCAGAATTTTTCTAAAAATATAAATAAAGTCTGTAGTAATAGTCCATTAACCTTTTTTAATGACTCTCTTAAAACAGGTAAGTTATCAGAACTAGAGAAAAATGAAGAAGGAACATTAAGTATTTTGCCAAACAATTTTTAAGGTCGTAATGTAATGAACCATCCCACCTACTGAGTTGGCCAACTGTTGTTACCAGCTTAATATTTAAATTGGAAAATTTGAAACTAAGTGGGAGATTCGATAATGAATATTAGCGCATGAGAGGTAGACATAGCCAAGTATTTTTTCAATTACATGGTGTTGATCGTTCTGGCAAGCGGCTGCGGCTATTGGAAAAAGGATTGAGCGAGAAAAGTTGTCTGCCTATATAGCTAATTTAGCTGTGTGTAGTATTGTTATGGAATTGTTTGGGGAGCTAATTATGGGGCTCGTGTATTTCAGCGCCATGGCCATCGGGTCAAATTAATTAGTCCTCAATTTGTAAAACCCTTTGTGAAACCCAATAAAAATGATGCTAATGATGTAGAGGCGATAGTTGAGGCAGCCAATCGTTCGTCCATGCACTGTGTGCCGATTAAACAAATTAAGCAACAAGATATTCAATCATTACATCGAGTATGTAGTCGCTTAGTTAAGAATAGGACTGCATTAATCAATGAGATTCAGGGATTAATTTAGAATATGGCATAGCAATACCACAAGGGGCGTTAAAAGGCACTTGTGCATAATCATTGATAAAAAAAATGAGTTAACTACTTGCTCACGCGAGTTGATGCAAACACTCTAGGAGAAGTTAATCGAGCTTGAAGAAAGGGTCAAAAGGATAGATAAGAAAGCTAAACTTATTTGCAAGGAAAACGATTCATGCAGGCCTCTTTTGGCTATACCAGGTATTGGGTAATTAAAAGCAACGGCCCTTGTTGCAGCGATCCCAAATGCTAAAAAGTTTAAAAATGATCGTCATATGGCAGCCTGGTTAAGGTTAGTGCCCCGGCAGTTATCAAGCGGTAATAAACAGGTGTTATTAAGCATTAGTAAGCGTGGAGATAGATATTTAAGCACCTTATTAATTCATGGTGCAAGAGCTGCACTTTACAAATTACTTCCCATGAAAATGGCCCCATTAAATTCAATTAAATTTTTAGTACTCATAGTTCAAACTCAAAATCGATCAGGTATACTACAACTTAATTTTTTCAATAGGACCAATTTTTGTGTTATAGCGCAACTTACGGAGCACAAAGCCATATTGCAAATAGTCTTATTTCTCAAACCAGAAATTTTGACACGAATTGGGTCGATACTCCTAACATTCTGAATATGAGCATTATAACGATACTATGAGATAAAGCCATGCCTCTGCCAAATAAGACCTTACAATATGACCAATTAATTTTGAAAAGTGCTGGAGAATCGGTGCATATCTCAGGTCATGATATTTTCAAGGTCGAATTTATTGATACAGATGGTGAAGTAAAAAAAGGATTTTATAAGCCTCTTTCGTTTTCCTACCCTTACTCCGCGATCTTAGCGCAATGCTCACTTGCTAGTATAGTTTTTATGGGCATGGTAACTGATCGTGTCGCTGAAAAAAGATTAGTCTTAAATGAAAGAGATAATATTATTGGAACTGTATCAATCGCCATTCCAGATTTTAAGCCTGAAGTCTGGTTTAATCGCGAAAAAATAGCACAAGAATATCATCAAGTTTGGCGTGATTCCTCTATTTTCTTAATTAATGACATTTTATCAGATGCTAAGCGACTCTCTATAGAGATAATAGATGAATTACGTATTACACCTGTTACTATTTCACAAACAGACAATATAAAATTAACAAAAACATTTCAGTCCTTAGAAGAAGATGACTTAGATATTAAGTCAATTACTATTGATTGTGATAAAAATAATAGTATTTTGCTAGGCTTGAAAGATTTAATTCAGTTTAGAGCTGCCCTGAAAGATGCTGCTTCCAATTATTACAAATTGGAAAAAGATAAGCTCACAACTGAAAAAAACCAAGAGTTTTGTCAGTTGGTTTTAACCGCTATTAAGAACCATGAAACAAACATGCACACCCATTTTTTGGGTGCCCAATGGTTTGAAAAATTTAGTGAGCTGATAAGCAAAAGCATGAAGTTCTATGGTCGCTGTAATTTTCAAAGACATTTAAGCGCTCCAGTTAAAGATTTAAGTGACTTAGTCAGACAATTTCCAGGGAAAATTGATTTATTCATTCAATATATAGTTAATAATCCAAAAGAATTTGAGCAAATGATTACTGATGAATTAGATATCCTGGCGCTAGCCAATCAATCACTAACAGGGGCACAAATATTAATTCGATATATAGTCAATAATCCAAATGAGTTTACAAGAGTCATAAAAAATACTAATTTTTTTCCCCACCTTGCTAAAGCATTTCCTACGATGACTGGGGTATTTAGACAGAAAAATGTTAAAGACGCTTTAAAAGCAATACCGCTGATAAAGCAATCCTATACGGTAGGTGCAACACGGGGCTTATTTTTTGCTAGCCATCACTTACCAGAAGTACCCTATGATATAAGTAAATATATGGTTTCATTTTTCAATCATAAATCTGGGCATCATTTGGCTTTAACTTGTAAAAGGGCATATGAGGCAGCTAATGAGGAAAGAAATAAAACATTTAATGAATTGCCTAACGCATCGAATATTAATTACTCATAATATTTAATGAAATTTTTTAATTGATAAATGAAAAATTAAAAAATTAAGTATTTGATAATTTTAAGAGGTTAAATACAATATAAAATTGGCTTAGAAGTATTAAGTACTTTACAGACATCAGCAATGGCTAAAGCTTTATTTTGATACATTCTTTTAGCGTCTTGAATTTTGTAAGTCTTTACTTTATGTCGTCCTCCCTTTCTACCGCGAGCTCGCACAGCTGAAAGCCTTGAGTTTAATGGCCAAATGTCAGAGGTTTTCATTTTGGCTGTATCTACATAAATATCTATTGTGTTCTCAACAGTCATACGAGAAAAAATAAGCCAGGATTGCTAACGTTTGAGAGCTGGATTTCGCAAGCTTTGCTACCTAAATTACCTCTAAGATGCATGATTATTATGGATAATACTACGTTTCATAAAGCATTATTAGTTAGAGCCATAATTGAAAAGGACGGTCGTATACTGAAGTTTTTACAGCTTTTTTCATCTGACTAGAATCCTATTGAACATAACTGGGCACAAGTTAAAGCTATTCGAAGAGTTCATCATGCCCCATTGATGAACCTTTTCAGTGTCAGTTCTTATAAACCTTTTATAAAAGCTTAGTTATATAACATTCTAGCCGCACAATCTGAGTAAAAATAATAATCTTTTAGTGCAAAATTAAATCAATTATAGTAGAATAATAAAGAGGTGTTCAATTGTATCTAAGCCTGTGATTGAGGAGTTTACGCTTATGCGCAGTCATTATGAGAGTAGTGATCAGACAAAACGACTTATTATAGAAAATAATATTATTGTGGGTTATCAATATCTAAGTAAAAAAGGCTTATGGGAAAACACAACTGAAGTTGATAAATTTCTTGTGTTACAGGGCTTTTATTTACAGAGTAAAGGATTTGATTTTACAGTTAAATACAATAAAGACGGTAATCAGCGTGTTATTATTCAGAATAATCAGATTGTAAGTTATCAGTATCGAAAAAACAGTAATGCTGAATGGCAGGTTGCTGGAAGTAATGATTTTCATCGTTTTAAAGGATTAGAGAATTATCTTTTAACGACTAATCAAATAACTTTAACCTCAGCAAGGCATCATGCAAATAATATAAATAATTTTCAACCTCAATCTAATTTTGGCCTACCTAGTGGTCAACAAGCTAAAAGCACACCAAGTAATGCTCCTATTGCAATCCAACCGGTGAAACAGGCTCAAGATGCACGAAATAATCCCCCTAGGAGCTTATTTTTTAACCATGAAGAGGATAATACTCCTTATAAGATTGATGAAATAAGGGGACGCTTATTAAGGCATGATGAACGCCCAAGAGTTTTAGACTCGTACTTAGCTAAATCATATACTCCCCAAAATAAAGCAGAGGCTGCTACTATTTTAACCGAATTTTCAATTAAAAATGTAATGCAAAATATTGGCACTGAAACCAAAGTACAAATGGTTAATAATAATCAACGTGGTGCTACCCAAGATGGAAAAAGAAGCCATGATGATAGTGCACTTAAGATAATATTTAAGTCACAAGCAGAGGCTAAGCAGTTTGTTAAAGAGCTTTATGAAAGGCATGGCATACATAGCCATACTTTTGGCCAAGGTTATATGAAAACGCCACAAGGTAGAGACGGAAATATCGTATTTTTGACCAAGGATGATTTGAAAAAAATTGTAAAAAATGCCGATATATCAAATATAGCTGATGCTGGTAATGTTGCTTATGATGCCTTAAAGACAAGTTTAACTTTATCTGATACTAATCAAGCTACAAACGATGTAAGAAAAGCCCCAAGACCAACTAATTTTTAATTTTAGTCTGAATATAAGCAAGGAATAGGGCTTTAATGTAGCATCTATATTCCAAAACAAGTATTTTTAAGCTATTTAACTATTACTCCGGCACCAAATTATAACAATAATTATACAGCTGCCTAAGCAACCTCCTTTTTCTTATAGAAGCTGATGATTTTACCGGGGTTAAATTGAATTTTTGTCAAATAATAGCAAATATTTATAGTCAATTCTTCCATAGTTTTTAATACTCTGGTGTGATTGCAGTTCGCCTTAACATCTTAGTTTACCAATTCCTGTGGATTGAGTTCAGGGCTATAAGTAGGCAAAAAAAATTTTAATGTCTCCTTACAATTAAAGGATTTGAAGTCATGCGTATGTTTCCAAAAGACAATTTGATAAGTAGATGGCTGGAATACAAATAAAGATTGCCTTTATCAATGAACAATTTGATCTATATAGTTACCTTTAATATCTAATTAAAATTTATGATTTTGTACGTTTGATCTTTTTTGCAACATATATGAACCATCTCTTATTACAAGCTAATTTATAAAGATGTAATAGGTCATTTAAGTTGCAGTTATATATTTAGCGTCGAAGCGAAGCTTGCGCTTTGATGTAAAATCGGCCCTCTCTGTCGTCATCCCAGCTGTGGCATTGCCTTGTTGCAAGTCAGGGTTGTCAAAGAGTTGGTTTAACCTATCAATCATCATCTTCATCAATGAACAGTTCGGCATTTATAGTTGAGATCTACCGAAAATTTAAATTTTATTTTCTTTGATAGTATTTGCAACACAGCCTAAACAAATTATTAACTTTGTTTAAAGCTTTCACGCCATGAAAACGCTCCAATGACTATCAAGGATTTTAAATTATGCGCGTGTCTAAAAAGAAACAATTCAATGAGTGGATGGTTGACATACAAATCAAAGCATCCCTTATCAATGAATAATTTGGTTTACAGTTGAAATCTACCCAAAATTTAACATTTTTTATGTTTAATCTTTTTGTAATACAGTCCTTTATTTTAACCACTTGCATTTGTTTAAATTTAATGTATAATGGCCATTTTTTAAATTATATGGTAAATAAATATGCCAAATAAAACATCTTATTCGAACAATTTTTCGGTATTGCCCCTTGATATGATGAAGCTTACAGGTTCATTTTTAATTAAAGAATCAATGGCTCGCTTGTCACAAACTTCAAAAGGGTTTTATCAATTTTTTAAAAAAGATATGGAAAAGGAAGCAATTAAAAAGCTCAGTATGTATGTGCTATACGGTGAAGAAATCAAAGCTTTGTCTATGATAACGTGCCTTCCTGAAAGACTATGTGGCAGAGCTAAGGCAATTGACTACTCAGGTCGTTCCTTCGAATGTATGCCTTTTCAGGCAGCTTTACTCGCTCACGATGTAACCTTATGGAAAAAAATGGAATCTCATTTTGATAATATTCCTAACGGACAGGCAGAAAAGGTGAAGCAGTTTAAAGAGATATTTCCAAACGGCTTGCCTGACCAAAAGTCCTACGATTTTAGTGCATTGATGCAAATCATAAGCTTCAGTTCCGATACGGACGTCCTCATGTTGCTCAACAACCCGCTTGACACCACATCCGCTCTTGGTCAGACCATGAAAACGTTTAGAGAAAACTTCACGACCTTATCTATGAATGAACTATTTTTTAATCCGAAGCATTTAATCAAAGCATTCGATACCTACGTCCAACAATATGATTCTTGGTCAATGAATCAATCTCGTCTATTCTGGAGTCAGGTTATCGGTTATGTTCAGCGCTTTTTACCGGCGTGCTACGCTCAGGCTCTTTGCCAAGGTCTTTATTATGTTGTGGAAAAAAATGACCCACTCACGCGTACTTTAAAATTTAAATATAATTCAATATCGTATTTCCCGTTGAATGATTCATCTGCTCTTGGTTTTGGTTTTGGTGTTTATAGTCATATGCAAGGCGGCGAGACAGGTATGTGTGTGGGTGGGAAGGAAAAGTGGAGAGCGCAGCGCTGTAAAGACAATTTTGAAGAGCTTTGCCAAGCAAATACCTCAGAACTATTTAAACTTGAGCGCCGCTTGTATGGTGATAGACAGTCTGTAAAGGGCAGTGATGAACTGACATCGCGATCGCGGTGTGTAATTTCTTAATTGCATAGGCTGCGTTGCAAAAAAGTTCGATCTACTAATTATGGAATTGTATGTGAAAATTCTCGAAGAACATTCAACGGCACTAATGTAGCATCTGTATTCCAAAACAAGTATTTTTAAGCTATTTAACTAAAGATAGAGACCCAAGGGATCTTATTTTGAGCTTTGCTTCTTAGGACGGTTAATAGCTTTCTTGAGCTTGCTATGATGGCTACTTTTCCAGGTTTACCCTTGCTTTTGAGCTTATTATAAAAAGATTTAATCAGTGGGTTGCATTTTATTGCTGAGATAGTCGCTAAGTATAATAGGCGCCTAATTTTAGCTCTCCCTGCTATTATCCGACGATAACCACGCATCTTACCACTATCGTTATTCATGGGTGCAATACCTATTAAGGCTGCTAATTGCTTATCAGTGTGTGTAAGCAATTCGGGTAAGTCTGCTATTAGTCGAAGCGCTGTGATTAGCCCAATACCTGGAATAGAGGTATAGAGCTCAAATAAAAACTTAACTGAATCGTTTCTGTTTACACACTCAACTAATTGCGCTTCAATAGTGTCTACTTGTTTTTCAATCCATTTAATATGGGCTTTAAATGATTTAATAAGCACTTTATTGGTCATCGTTTCTAATCGATTTGACTCTTCAATACGCATAGCAGTAAGTTGCTCTCGCCGATTTAACAAGTCACTAATATCTTGGTTTTCATTTTTTGAGCTTACAGCGTCTACGGAAACAGCCATGGCATAATCATGGATAACTTTTGCATCAAGTTTGTCTGTTTTAGCAAGAATACCTAATGCTTTAGCATAAGCCCTAATATGATTTGCGTGCAGCATGCGATAAGGTAAGCGCAGCTCCTCATAACAATCAATTAGTTTTTTCTCATAGCCTCCTGTTGCCTCAAAAGCACATAAAGTTATTTGTTTATGCTTATAGGGAGCAAAAAAATGCCTAATGGCGGTCATTTCATTCGCTATGGTGGTATAGTTACCTTCCGAGTAAATAACTAATTCAGATTTTGCTACATCAATTGCCACTATTTTTTTATTCATTTAGATTACTCTGTTGTATACTTGAAAGCTGTTTCTCCACACTTGCGATAATACGGGGCACTATCCCCTCACATCTGTTCGGAGCTAACAAAAAATAGGATGGAGTACTACGACTACATTACGAGGCATTATCCTCAAATGAACCCTCAGTACCTCCATCCGGTCCAATACAATGATCAATTCTAATGGACCTCTCTTCACTTTATGAAAAGATAATTTCAATATACAAATGAACCATCCGACTAAGCTGGCAAGATTATTATCACCAGCTTAGTATTCGAATTTAATAGATTTGAAACTGGATGGGAGATTCAATAATGAATATTAGCGTATTAGGCCGCGTTGCAAAAATTATCAAAGCTAAGAAAAGTTAAATTTTAGGTAGATTTCAACTGTAAATTCTGAACTGTTCATTGATAAAAGACGCTTCATTGCGAGCACCATACATCCAACTTTTAAAATGGCCTTTCTTAAACATTCTCATGATTTCAAAACCTTTGATGGTGGCATAAGCGGTTTTCATTGATTGAAATCCAAGCGTAGGATTGATGAGTCGTTTGAGCTTACCATGGTCTGCTTCTAAGCGATTATTGCGGTATTTAATTTGGTGATGTTGAACATGGGCTGAAAGGTGACCTTCTTTTTTTAACGCTTTGATTGCTTGACCATAAGCTGGGTTTTTATCGGTATTAACTATGCTGACCTCACAAGCAGGGTTGTTATTAATTAACTTTTTCAAAAAACGCTTAGCTGCGAAAGTATTACGCCGGTGCGACAAGTAAAAATCAATGGTATAGCCATTTTCATCAATAGCACGATATAAGTATTTCCATTCGCCTTTGACTTTGACATACGTTTCATCGAGATGCCAACGCCTAGAGTAACGTTGTTTATACCAATCTAATTTGTGCTTCAGTTTCGGTGCATAATACTGAACCCAGCGATAAATTGTGGTATGGTCAAGATCAAAACCTCGCTCTTTCATCATTTCTTCTAAATCGCGATAACTAATCCCGTATTTACAATACCAACGTACGCATTGCAATATTACTGCACCATGAAAATGGCGCCATTTAAATTCAATTGGATTTTTAGTACTCATAGTTCAAACTCAAAATCGAGCAAGTATACTACCTTCTTATTTTTGCAACACCGCCTTAAAAATTAAAATTAGTCCATGACTATAAAAAATTAAATTATTTGTATTCAAAATATTGTATAGTTGTTATATATTGACGCTTTAATAAAAGCTTTTATCGACAGCTTTCATCCATACTCATCCCTCACAACCATAAATAATGGGTGGCAATTATTTACTAAAGTAAAAAGCAATGTAGTTAATCGTTGGAAAAAAAATTAAAATTTTAATGAAAAAAAATACTTCACTAAAGTACTATATGCACCCATAAATAAAAAAATAATCCTAATAGGACAACGTAAAGGCTATAAAAATTTATTAACGGAGTAATGTAATATGTATAAAAAAACTTTAACTGCCCTTTTTATTACGAGCAGCCTAATAAATCCTGTATTTGCTACCAAACTATTTCAAAAAATTATTACAGGCCAATCAACTAATAAATTGATTCATTTATCAAATAATAAATTAGCTACTAAACAGAAAAATAATTTTAAATCATTTACAGATTTTTCAGGGAATTGGGAAGGACAGTGTATTGAAAATGGCGAGACCTACGATGATACTATCACTATAAAAAATGATAAATTATCTTTTACTGTAGATGGTGAGGTATTTGAATTTGGCGCTTTAAAAACAGACGCTAACTCCAACGAAAAACTCACTTCTTTTAAGCATATGTCATTTGAGTGGGATGAGGATTATTCACGTATATTAATGTCATTTTCAATTGCTGCTTATATTCATATGCAGGAATTTAATGAGAAATTTACTGTGTATGGTTATGGGGATGGTGAAATATTTTTAAAAAATAATCGGTTGATTATAAGGGTAAAACAGCAATCATCAATGGATGAAAATTACGAATCAGAATGTACTTATAATAAAATATAACTCATTTTGATATTAATGCGTCTTTTATGGCGCATTAATATCAAATACAACTCCCTACTATTTATAGCCTATTACAAATATGTAAGGCACAAAAGCCATTATAACATGCAATTTCTAGTATACTTTTATCACTCATGATTGCTCTTTTTTGTACACTAAGCTGATACTTAACGCTAGAATGATAAGATTTAGAATAATAAACGTATATTTATTAATTACTAACCCAAATAGCAAATTTTGAACCTCACTTAATTACAATATAATCTTATTTATAAAAATTTAAAAAAATCATAATTCAAACTATAAATTTAAAAAACAAAATTGGATTAAATATTTAATTATAAAAATTATAAACCATGATTTTAATTTGCTCTATTTTAACGTAGAATAACCAAAAAAATTGATTATTTGAACGGTATGTCTAAAAATAAGCTTTTAAATGATAAAGAAAAAATAGAGGATTTAATAAGTCAATTTAATATTGTAAAGCAAGAAATAGAAGATGAATTAAACCAAATTTCCTCTATCAATTATAAAGTATATAAAGAGGAAAGGGAGAAAAATGATAAAATTAATTCTTCAATACTCAAGATAATTGCTCTAAAAAGAAAAATACAACAAGGCTTATATCAATTTACAGTTAATTTGGACGAGATAACTAAGGCAGATGAGCTACCAGAAACAGAGGACGTTTATTCTGATTATGAGCAACTATCGAGTAAATTAGTTGAATTACAAAATTCATTAGAAGTAGAAGCCTCTCATAAAGCTAGAAATATCAAAAAATACAATGATTGCTCACATTTAATCAAACAGCAACAAGCAGAAACACAGCGTTCTTTGAAAAATATTAATATGCAGATTTTAGGTGGTTTTATTGGTGTATTAGGACTTACTACTGTTGCAGTTGCTTTTGTAGTATTTAATGCCTCGACATTTGGTGTTCCTGGTCTAGTAATAGCTGGCATTGGTGTTACAACAGCCCTGTTGGGATTTGGTTTATTTAAATTAGGGTCGTATAAAAATGGACAAAAAAATTCTGATGAAAACCAATTGGGTTACCTGCAGATAATCTAGCTACGGAAATCATGATTTGAGAAAACTCACACGAATTCAGAGAGTTGTTAATACAATTTTGTAAGGTAATAGTAATTTTAATTTCTAAGTTTGAGTTTCTATTTGCAAGTTGAATTATCTTCTGAGCGATATTTGTGTATCCTGTAATTTTTAAGATAAATCAATGCAATTAAATTCTGATAAAAAAAAGCTTCTTAAAGTTGAAAATGATGATATCGATAGTAGGGGGGCTTTTAACGTTCCTAATGGGATTACCTCAATTGAAAAAAATGCATTTGGTGGTTGTGTCGATTTAAAAATGTTGATACTACCTAATAGTATCACTAAGATTGGTGAGGGAGCATTCTTTGGATGTACCAGCCTCCAAACAGTCACTATCCCTAATAGAGTCATTAGACTTGAAGACTGGTTATTTTACGGTTGTACCAGCTTACAGAAAGTAATTATTCCTAATAAAGTAGCTTCTATTGGCTTTAGAACATTTAAAGAGTGCACTAGCTTGCGTTTATTAAGTATTCCTAGCAGCGTGACTTGGATTCACTCTCAAGCTTTTGAAGATTGCACAAACTTAACCACTATCATTATTGCGAATGACAATTATGCAAATATTTTACATGCCGAAATTCGAGCCAAAGCTATTACCCAGTATTTATTTAATGAAGTTAGGCAACTTCAAGCGATACATCTTTCTAAACTAACTCAAACACCACAAACAAATCCACTGTATCGCTTCTTTAATTACACTTCTGTTAAAAATAATTTAAGTGATTTAGGCCAAAATCGCCAACGAGTAATTGAAAAGCAACATGGTTTTCTTTCGCAAGACATGCTTCGACAAATAAATTATTTCCTAATCGATGATAATTGTTATTATCAGAAAGCAAGAGCATTAATACTGAAAGAGCCGTTACCTCAATCTGAGAATCAACTAAAAGAGTATGATAAACGGTTAGCCACTATTATTGATGATTGCATTGCTAAAGCAAATGAGTTCACACAAACCAAAACAAATAAGTTCGTTCCGTCATCTGTAAGTGAGATACATAGACATAATAACGCTTGTATTCTGATTTGAGGAATATTAGTTTTTTTGCTTAATTTAGATAAAAAAAATTAGGAACAAGATGAAGTTAAGTGATGAAGGTAAAATCTTAATTAAGGTTGATAACTTTGATATTAACCCATCGGCCCTGTTGCAAAAACTAGAATGTAGTATCCTGTCTGGATTTAAGTGTTAGCCATGAACTATAAAAACCCGATAGATTTTAAATGGCGTCATTTTCATGGCGAAGTCATTTTGCAGTGCGTTCGTTGGTATTTCAAATATGGGATAAGCTACCGTGACTTAGAAGAGATAATGAGTGAACGAGGCTTGTCAATCGATCACACCACGGTTTATCGTTGGGTTCAACATTATGTCCCCGAACTAAAAAAGCGATTAGAGTGGTATAAACGGCGTTATTCTAGGCGGTGGCATCTCGATGAAACGTATGTCAAAGTTAAAGGAGAATGGAAATATCTCTACCGTGCTATTAATGAAAGTGGTCAGACGATTGATTTTTATCTATCCCATCAGTGTAATGCAAAGTCTACCACGCGCTTTCTGAAAAAACTCATCAAGAACAATCCAACTTGTGATATTAACATTATTAATACGGATAAAAATCCCGCCTACAATCAAGCTATTCAGGAATTAAAACAAGAAGGCAGTCTTTCTAAAGACGTTCATCATCAGCAAATCAAATATCGTAATAACCGCTTAGAAGCTGACCATGGCAAGCTCAAACGACTCATTAATCCTACCTTAGGTTTTCAATCGATGAAAACAGCTTATGCCACCATTAAAGGCTTTGAAATCATGCGCATTTTTAAGAAAAAACAATTTAATTGTTGGATGTTGGGAGCACGTAATGAAGTATCCTTTATCAATGAACAGTTCAGCATTTACAAGTAAGATCTACCTAAAATTTAACTTTTCTTACGCTTGATAGTATTTGCAACGCGGCCGATTTTTTTAATAGCTAATAGTTGTCATTAACCGCCTTATGATGTTTTATAGCACTTATAACTATCGATTTGATTTTACTAAAGACTGTTTAAATAACAGACCTATTTATTAATGAATTTAAGCTCAGTCGACTCAATTTGTAACGATTTGCATGCATTTAATATATTTTTTAATCTCGGACTAAAGTCTATTTCCAAGCTTTCTTGAGATAAAAATTCCAGTGTTTCTAATAAATTCTTATCGGTTCCATTTTGTAATCGATTTAATGCTGCTTTTACGATGGTGTACTCTTGATTTTCAAAAGTTGTTAATTTCACCAAATTAGATGGTTCATGCTCAAGTAAATAATCAGAAAGCATTTTAATTAAGCTTTCACTCGCATTATTTTCGGTGCACTTATCTTTGTTAGGCTTAGAATAAAAGGCAATCTCAATTACTTTTACTATACCTGCCTCTCTTAATTTTTCAGAAACAAGGGTAAGTATGTGCGTTATCACCTCGGCTGAGGCAGGTTGATTATTCTTATCAATTACATGTCTGAATCGGCCAGATTTATTGTTAATTATCCATTTATTATCTTTATAAACTAACTCTCCGCCGATAAAAGCTAACTCGGAAATGTCTGAGCTTATAATCTTTCCACTCTCTTCATAAATTGGAGTAAGAGTTGGGTGTCCGTAATTCAAGTTATCATTCTTTAATTTCAATTGCTCTTTAATTTCATGCCATAAAGTCTCATTACCCTTAAAACCAAAGGCTTGTGGATATAACCATGGTTTTTCAATTCCAATCATAATATTACCTGTATTATCAATAGCCCAAATATACGGGATATCTTGGTGTAATCCTGCAAGAAGTTCTATTTGGGTTATAGTAGGATTCAATCTATCTTTTTCATGCTCCTTAAAGTTTTTACGAGGCCGTTGTAACTTAAGTATTCCAGCTAATTGCGTTAATTGAAATTTCATTAATGCGCTCCCATAAAGGTTTAACCTATATTATAGTTTAAAATTTATACAATTATTTTGTGTGAAAATTAACTATAGAAGCGTTGTGGTGAACAACTGTAGTTCAGTGAGTTAGCGAATTTTTGGCTTATAGGGTAATGTACATGAAATTAGTTATTAGCTCTTTTAAAAAACAGTTCCTGCGCCTTTAATCTTAAATCTTAATTAGTTGTAGCATGTGACTAGTATCATTAGTTTTACGGTCATAAGGATTAATAAAATTTATGTAAAGCCTAATTAGAATAGGTATTTCATTAGCTTGAAAATAGCTGTAGGACTCTTTAAATAGCTTAGTTATTTAGTTGGCCTTATCGACAAGATTTATTAAATCCAGAAAGTACAGTAGTGTTATAGCTGGATTACGAATGAATATTTATTAAGTTAATGTGCTAAAATTTACTGGCCTCAATTTATTTTGTTTTAGCACAAGGTAATTCAGACCAGCACGTTGTATAACAAGGACTTTTCATTTCGCGCTTCATGCTCCAATTCTTTTGAAAGCCTTCGGCTGCAAGACGAATAGTGCGTGTACCATATCGTTTATTAATAGACTCCATGAGTGACATAACTTTTTCAGATTTAGCGACAATGACATCAGATGGTTGATGAAATAAATACATTTGTCTATGTGATTTAGGTGCTAGTTCTGTCAACATAATGCCACTTTTCTTGTAGGGAATACCTTCTTTATAGAGTCGCTTTAATGCGTGTTTAGCAAATGAGGTTAATTGTCTTATATCATCAGTTGGATTAACTAATCGAAAGCTAATTGATTTAGAATAGGGCTTAAGGTTTTCGTCAAAACGGTTGGTATAGAGAAACACTGACATATAATGCGCGACTAACTCTTGCTTGCGAAGCTTGCCCCAGGCTGTTGCGCAATGATGGCTGATGGCTTCTTCAATGGCTATCAAATTAGTTTGTGGCAGACCAAAAGAGCATGAGGCAACAAGGCTTTTTTTAGGCTCAATGGTCTCAAGAGAAAGACATGAAATACCCTGAAGCTCCATGACAGTGCGTTGTAAGACAACATTGAATTGCGATTTAATCCAATGCGGATTTTGGCTTGCTAACTGATTAGCTGTTATTATACCAAATCCCTTTAATTTTCTTTGCCACTGTCTTCCTATACCCCAAATATCGCCGACCTCTATTTTATCTAACCATTCTGTTTCAAGGCCTATAATGTTAAAAACAGGCACGTTTAATTTTTTCTTAGCAACAAAGTTAGCCACTTTTGCTAACGTTTTAGTATGACCTATACCTATGGATGTTGGGATACCGGTATATTGTAAAATCTTCTTCTGAAGGGTTAGGCAAAAAGCATTAATGTCTTTTTTTGGAAGCGTCGATAAATCAAGAAAAGCTTCATCAATGGAATAAATTTCAACATTATTCCATGACTCTTCGATGACACGCATAACGCGTGCTGATAAATCCCCATACAAAGTATAATTCGACGAAAAAATCGTGACGTCATATAAACCACATAATTCTTTTACTTTAAAATAAGGCTCACCCATTTTAATGCCTAAAGCTTTTGCTTCATTAGAGCGTGCGACAACACAGCCATCATTATTTGATAAAATAACAACAGGCTTCGTTCTTAAGTCAGGTCGAAAGAGACGCTCACAAGAGGCATAAAAGTTATTGCAGTCAATTAAGGCAAACATGGTTATAAGGCCTGATGAATAATATGGGTAACGACACCCCAAATAACGAGATCTACCTCTTCAGTGATGTCAATCGGTGAGTAAGTCTTATTAGCAGGTATTAAGCGAACCAAGCCATCTTTTCGAAATAAACGTTTAACGGTTAATTCACCATTGATAGCCGCAATCACAATTTTATCATGGGTTGCCTCAACACTTCGGTCAACAATGAGTAAATCGCCGTTATGGATACCGGCATCACGCATTGAATCACCTTGCGCTCGCACCATAAAGGTAGCAGAAGGATGTTTGATTAAATACTCATTTAAATCGAGCGTTAGTTCGAGATAATCATCAGCAGGTGAAGGGAAACCAGCAGCAACTTTACTCCCATAAAGCGGGAAACGCTGAGCCGATGTTGCGCTTGTAGTATCAAACTTAGCAATAATAGTAGCTTTCGTTAAAGGTTCTTTATTCTTTTTTATTGTTATTAGGGCGTCCATAGCCGCTCTTTAAAATGAACACGTCTATTGAGTGTAGGCATAACGTTGTTTTTTGTAAATGTATAATCTATAAACGCTTATCGCTTTCCTTATTCTTTACCGATATCATGGCGCCTTATAAATAGTTTATTTTTAACTTCATTTAACTGGCTTTTATGAGTTTTTAAGAATGCACTCTTGTATAAGAAGTTTATTTTTTGTTGTTTTGGCTTGCACCTCTCATACACTATTTGCTTTAGAAATAAGAGCAAACAATATTTCGCTAGATACGTGCTTATACAAACCCGAAATTCAAAAAGAACACTCCACTGAATTACAAGCCATCGTTCGAGCTGAACAAGAAGAGCGCGAAAACTTTGAAGAGAAAACTGAGGTAGAATTTGAAGTATTATTGCAACATGATTTAGAGCGAAGGCAACGAATCGGTGCTATCTTTGCTGAAGGTTGTTTGCAATCCGCTTCCGATTTTGCAGCTGCTGCCCTAGTGTACCAACATGGCGATATTCCTGACCATTATTATCAAGCGTTCCTCTGGACAAAACGCGCAGTGGAACTGGGTGATATCACTCAGAAACACCTTATGACTTTAGCCATTTATCATTATCTCGTGTACTTAGGAAAGAAACAATTATTTGGCTCGCAAGCCTTTGGTGAGTTTAAAGAAATGCTCTGTTATTGCTTAGAGCCTGTTGAAAAGAGCTTTCCAGATAATTTGCGGGAGGAGTATACAGACCTTAATTTGCAGGCGCGTTATGATTGGATTACTTCTTCAAATGAAGGTCGCTCTTGTGGAGAGCCTAAAGAGTGTGACCATAATCTAAAAAACTCACCTATTGGCACAGTTCCTGGATGTTGGTAGGAGAAATCATTGCACACCATTTTTTGTCCGTCACGCATGAATGACTTTGAAGTGAAGCTCTTAACTCAAAATTCATTGCAAGAGTTACAAGCCTTTATTGATTTGTTTAATGACTTTTTTCAATTATGTGAAGGCAAGAAAGGCTCAGCAGCAGGAATATTAACCGCCTGTCCCCCAACTAAAGACATTCAACAAGACAAGTTCGTCTTAGGATTCTATCAGAAGGAACATTTGCTAGGTCTTATTGATTTAATTGCTAATTATCCTCAAAATTCTACTTGGACAATTGGTTATCTTTTAATTCATCCAAGCTATCAACGCCAAGGCTTAGGTGCCCAATTTTTCCATGTACTTGAACAAGCTATTTCACCCAATAAAATGCGCTGTGTTGTACAAGAGCAGAATGAACGAGCGTTTAAATTTTGGCAAACCCTAGGTTTTAAAATGGTGTATCAGCGGGAAGACAACTTAGGAAAATTGGTTAACAAGACTTTTGTTTTAGAAAAAGGTCGTCTGGTTTAATTTCATGAGACTACAAACTTTTAATAATTAAGACCATCAATGCAATTTGAGTTCTCACTTAAAAATGATTCGATAATGAGTAATACACCAACCAAAAACTTACATGCGTTAATCAGGAACCAGCGGCTAAACATTTTAACGCTTTCCAAAGAGTCTGACATTCCTCAACCGACCCTACACCATCTTTTATCCGGCAAAACTAAAAAGCCAAGAAGGGCGCTTCTGCAAAAGTTAGCTCACTTTTTTGATGTTTCAATTCCAGCCCTATTAGAGATAGAGCTAACTAATGAGCTTGCAAATTCTGTTAAAAGACTTCCCATTTTAAACTGGAATGAAGATACATTAAATTTTTCTAAGCAATCAGAAATAGACAACGAATTTATAGTTGGCTCGTATCCTGAAGAAAATTTTGCCTTCTTTATAAATAAGAAATTTTGTCATAGCCCTTGACCTAACCAAAGCTTAGCTATCATGGCGACTAGTAAAACGCTTGAAGAATCTCAGTGCGGGTTAGTTTACTTTAAAAGTATGACCTTATCCTTAGTAAAATTTTAATGGAGCAGAGTAATTTTTTTATTAAGCACCAAACAAGAACCGAAGACCTTTTGTTACTAAAAATTGATTTAAACAAGGTGAAGTGGTTTGGGCAGCTCTGTGAATTAAGATTAATGGCACTAGCGCTAAATGCATATTTATGATTAATTTTAGTAAAAACTTTGCCTAAGAATAAGTAGCCAATTACTATTTTCCAATGATCCTGTATTTCTAATAGAAGATGCAACCTCACTCTTTCAAAAGTTTTCTTACATTGAAATTTAGATTAAACCAGCTATAACCTAACTATTAAGTAAAGGTCGCCGAGGATGATGAATGCGTAGGCTTTATTTTAAAATTAAATTCATCAAACACGGTTGCTCGTTTAGCCTCTAACTTTCGGCTTAAAGTGTCTAGTTGTTTTTTATCCTGACTATCTCTTAGAGTATTTAATTGAGCAAGTAATTTCTTGCTTGTAGTCTCTGATGTATCGAAGGTACGAGGCTTATTTATAAATTGAGTAACTGAATTATCATTTAGGTAATCCAACTGCCTAGTACTACTCTTGCTTAAATCAGCCGTAGCATTATAAAGTAATTGACTTTTAATTCCATTTTCAATATGACTGATAAGAGAGGGAGTAAAAGGGGTAGGCTTACTAAAAAAGGAATTAGTATGATTGCTTAATCTATCAAAAATAGAACGTTTTTCGAGGGTTTTATAAAATTCAAATAATTCTTGGTTATCGATTATGTTTAATGCAGCATAGCTAATAACACCTGCTAATATGCGATAAGCTGAAACATCATTTAATTTTCCTAAATTTTCAATGCTTATCTCTAATATTTCTATGATTTTCTTAATATCTATATCGTCTTTAAGTATTATATTATGTAATTGCTGCATAAATTTAATAGCTTCTTCATCTATTAGACCCTCACACTGAGGTAACGCATTATGAATATATGCTATTAAATCATTAACGGGTTTTGAATAATGTTTGACATATCCTTCTAACTGCTGCAATAAATTATGGCCAAAAATTTCTTGATAGGCTGTTGGCTTTTCAATATATGCGTGAGCATCTTCCAACAACCTTTTGCCTTTATTTTTAGCACTATAAGCAACTCCATCTAGCTCACCTAACTTTGTTTTATCCTTTTTCGTCGCAATTGTTTGCTTTTGCCGTTTACTTAGTTTTTCAAAGAGTTCTTCACCTTGGGCTAACCTAAAGATAGGTGATAAAGCAGGGGGTATATCTGCTCTGGCAAATTCTTGATATTGCCCCTCACCAAATGCTTTCTTTAAGTGCTTAAAAACATTCGTTCTTGATAGAAAAGAAAGATGGTCAACAACGAAAATACCGCAACTAACCCAATCTTGTTGAATCATATTAGCTACCTTTTCCTTGGGAGTCTCAGCAAAAGGGCCATCAGAAGGAACATTGATGTTGTAAATATAGCCCGAATCTAAAATATTATTTAATTGAAGATTAGTTAAATATACTTGGAAAAAATGTCTTGCTCGCCTATCCATCACTGAATCTAAGTTAAACGCAGATATACCCTTTTCAGTAATAATATTATCTATACACGTCCAGTGGCCATCTATAAGTATGGCTATTTGAAAACGTAAACCAATAGGCAATTTGGCATGATTAGCTACTAAAAAATTAATAAGCTGATTGAGCTCAGGATGGCTTTCGAGGGAATAATCGCTTGAATCTTCAGGTGGTTTATATTCTGCTACAAAATAATTAAACGGAATCAGTTGTCCCTTCTCATGCCGTTGCCTTGCTTTTCGCTCTAGCACCGTTTTCATGACATCTAAAGGCCATACTATACCTTCAACATCATAACGACTAGAAACACTTAAATTATCTTTTGTTAAAGCTATTTGCTCAGCTAATTTCGCTACTTCTTTTGCTAAGGGGTTATTTTCAAGTTTTATAATCTGCAGACGTTCAGTTTTATCGAGTTCATTCATAAAAGCATAAATAATTATCTACATGTATTTATTTTAATATAAAATACATGTTATACAAATTTTAAGCTAAAAGATTAACCATCAAGCAATGGTAAAATATTTTTTAGTGTGAATACCATTATACCTAAATTAATTTACCTAAATAGAAGTTACATTTAGTGTCTTAAGCCTAATATTGAAAGAAAAGCGTCAGATTAATTAAGAAGAAAAGCAGGAATTGTTGAACTGCGGTTTATGGGTAAAATATTAACAAATTATTTATGACAAATTTAACAGAATAATCAATATCATGTAAAGAAATTGCAGAACAAATTACCACGATAAATTTTAATTGTTAAACAAGTTAAAACAAGAAAACATCAGACCAATAAAAATATTTTCTTACCTCCAAGGATAAATGCTTTGCTTTATGGACCATGGTGGAAGGCCAAGTTAAAAGAAAAAGGGGGGTTATTGTCGGATAAGCGATTACCATTACTGATAACCGCTCTCCTAAGAACCGTACTTGCAAGTTTCCCCGCATACGGCTCAAGCCTCTTTAAAGCTACATCTAATATAACCCGGCAAGTTTGGTTTAAACAACAATACGTGATTGCTTATACCTCAGCATTCTTGAGGTAAAATAATCGGCATCTTTTGAGTCAAAGAGATTAACATCAGTGCGAATTTTAATATGTCGCCTGATGGGAACTGAACTGGCAATAAAGATATCTTGCCATTCTTTAACCCCTGACCTAGTAATGGTTGTAGTTGAGAACACCCACTGTCTTTGATTGCGTGTACGAAAATACTTTTCTCTCACCCAATTTGCAGATTTGTTAGGATGTCTCTTCTTAGCCCATCGCCATAATGACCTGAATATGTGCGAGTCAACATAAGCAAAAGCCTTTTGCGCAACACAGTGCTTATAGTAGTTTGCCCATCCACTAATAACAGGATTGAGCTGACTAATTAATACTGATGCTTTGACAGAAGGCTTGGATTTTATCAACGCTCGGATTTTATTCAAAAAGTCTTTGATACTTTCTTTGGAAGGTTTAACAAGGGTTTTACTATTGTTATACCGTCTCACATTAAAACCGAGGAAATTAAATCCATTGCTGATAGCCGTGATCTTAGTTTTCTCTTCCGATAGGGTCAGACCATGCGCTGCTAGAAATGTTTGTACTTCTGACTTGACTTTCATGAGCACTTTTTCTGATGCGCCCGAAATAATAAAATCATCAGCATATCTCACCAAGTTCACTTTATCAGACTTTTTAGTACCTGCTTTAATTGCCCGTTCTAATCCATCTAATACCATGTTTGCTAACATAGGTGAGATAATTCCACCTTGTGGTGTTCCCGCATCCGTGTTAAACCATTTCTTTTGCTCGACATATCCTGATTTCAACCATTCTTGCAAAACCCTTTTATCTAAAGGGATATTCTGGGTAATCCATTCATGGCTGATATGATCAAAACAGCTTTTAATATCCGCCTCTAATACCCATTGAGCGGCTCCTTTGGGAGCTAACACATTGAAGCATTGGCGAACGGCATCTGCAGTTGAGCGCATTCTACGAAAACCATAAGAATGCTTATCACCTGTAGTTTCAGCGACAGGTTCCAACGCCATCGTATATAAAGCTTGCATCGCTCTATCTTGCATGGTAGGAATACCTAAGGGTCGCTGCTTGCCATTGCGCTTGGGGATATACACTCTTCGTAACGGTTGTGCTTGATAGCTTTTACGTTTGAGCTGCATCGCTGCTTTGTATTTTTGTTTAGAATTTCGCCAAACCACACGATCAGTACCAGGCGTTTTGGCGCCACGGTTAGTTGTCACTCGTTTTACAGCTAATAGTTTAGCTGATTTTGAATGAGTTAATAACCATTGCAGGGCTTTGACTTGTCCTGGTCTTCCTTCTCGCGTTGCCTTTGCAATACGCATTTGCAGTCGTTTGACATTGCACTCAATTATCTTCCAATTAATGGCAGCCCAATCAAGTTGCTTTGCTGAAGATGCACCGGTTAGTGTTACATCCGTCATTTGCTTTTCCTCATTAAGCGATTCTACAAATTCTCTTGCAATAAGAGACCAGTTGGACGTAGGCTCGCTTTCGCGTCAGGTAACGTTTAAACCTGTATTCTAGCTATTACCACTAGACATTCGCTTTTTCCAACCTCCCAATCTCGCATAACCTTCATCACTTTTCGCAAAGTACTTACCTGTTTTAACAGGAGCTATACGAGGTTCCCAAGTTCCGCCTAGAAAGAGTATGTGCAGGGTTAGGTGCTTGTTATTGGCCGGAGGCTGTTTGACTGCGTAGTTGTAGTGGATAGCAACTAACCAGCCCTCATTGCCGCTTGGCTCAGGCGAGACAACCACTTGCGCCTGTTTGGGTTGACGACCTTTATCACAAGTTCAGTTTTCTTCACCATACCTGCTACCTAGCACTTACCCGATTGTGGTTATCAGGAAGAAGCGCTTCTCACGATTTGCTTCCCACACGTAAACGTATTTTGTTACATTGTCAGGATCGCTCTTTATTCAGATCCCTAGGTTCAGCTGGCAGTACAGCTCGTTTCTTAATGAAACAACTCTTACTAGCGACTTCTTGTCGCACACCCCACATACCCACACTATAGCTTCACTAGTCGGCAGGTTGTTACGCTCCGTGTGGATATATGGATAACAAATTTATTTTGATAAAGAGCAACTGTTTTTTAATTCATGATTTATAATATACGGATTAGGGTAGCCTTCTATTTTAGCAACCGCTTCTGCCCACCATTTTTCATTCGCATTGGGTGGAAATTCTTTATCCCAGGCAATAAAAAGATTTCGTTGTGCCTCACTTAGATCAATACCGTATTTATAGGCCATAAAAAGGTTAGCACGTGCGACGATTCCTTTTGCAAAATCTGCAGGCTCAACCCGTCTTGATTTTTTATCGATGGTAATAGGGCAACCGTAAAAGGAAGTATGATTTTCTAACATACTGTAGCGAAAAATTAGAGCGAGCACTATTTACAAGGCCTACAGCTGGCCATAAATTGTAAAGCTCACCTTCAGCTTGTCTAAATTGATTATCAATTTTTTCGCAGCATTTTCTGCCTTTATATCTTTTTCCATTTTACTTAATGCAAAGAGGCTCTCGCCAACAAGCAAAATGGTTACCGAAGTTTTCAGCAGGCATCATATGCTCCCATTCTACTACATGCGCGCGGCGAATGCCGAATGCTGACTGCATATTGCAGCTTGCCAAATCAACCCTTAAACGTGCATCAAATTTGCCAGTGACAGTATAAGGTTTCACGTTGGAGGGCAAAAAACAATTCTGGCTTGTTTTTTAGCTTGAGTAAATGTTTTAGAAGGTAATGCCAATACAGAGAATGAAAGCATTAAGATAGTAGTAAAACGGAATAAGAAAGTCATTTAAATAAACCAGCTGTTATCGACAAAATATTATTTTTATAGTTAGGTTATAACTATTATTAAATTAACTAGGCGCCAATAATTTAACATACGTCTAAATGCTTAGTAAGCAATATAGAAATTAGTTAATTGCATTAAGGTTAGAATACGATATTTCTATGAGAAAAATAAGTTACTTAATTTAGATAGAGTATATAGATAACTTAAGTAATTTATTAAATCCAAATATTATTTAGCTTAATAAAGATAGATTAAATTAATAATGCCAATATTAATTAATTATCACGCTTAAGGGCTTTATCAGAAGATTTCTGCATATTTATTTGAGAATCTTGTTCAATGTGACTTGAAAAGAAGCTATTTTGAGATAATTCTAAATTAGTTTTATAAATCTTTTTTGGTTGCTCATCAGGGTAATCTGGCCCTCTTCGTTTACCTCCTAAGAGCTCATGATTGCTCTGCGTAAGAGACGGCCAATGAGCCTTGAGCAACGGCATGTATTGTTGATTAATGTTATCTATTGGATGACCTGCACTTATTAATAGTATAGGCCATCTCGTAATCTGCATTTTCACAAGCAACACTAAGAGGCGTTCTGCCATGATTATCTGGCCTACTTATATCAATCTTTTCCTGCTGTATAAGAACTCGGACAATATCGATATGACCATTTTGACATGCGACTAAAAGTGGCGTTGCACCATCTTCATCTGTTTGGTTAATAGCAATATTTTTGTGCTGAAGTAAACTAAGAACGGCCTCGGTAAATCCTCCTTTCACAGGCTACAGAAAGTGGAGTAACACCGTCACTAGTTGCTTTATTAACATCAATATAGGTTTGTTTTAGTAACTCATTATAATGTCAATATAGCCATTTTCGCAGCTATAAAAAGGGGGTTGTGTTGTCATTAGTTGCTATGTTCATTTCAATATTTTTTTGCTTAAGCAATGCTTGAACTATATCCGTATGTCCATTTTTACAAGCATTGAAAAGCAATGTAGCACCATTGTCATACTGCTCATTAATATTGATGTTTTCCTGCTTAAGTAACTCGAAAACAATATCAATATGACCATTTATATAGGCAATGTAAAGTGGTGTAAAACCATTATAATTAATTTTATTAATATCAATAATTTTCTGCTCTAGCAGTTTACATACAATACTTGTAAATCCATTCTGGCAAGCGATATAAAATGGAGTAACCCCAGGTTTAGTTTCAGTATTAATTTCAATTCCCTTTTGAGCAAGCAGCCTATAAACAATATCAGTATGCCCCTTTTGGCAGGCCGTCCAAAGGGGTGTTGCGCCATTATATGCTTGGTTAATATTAATATTTTTTTGCTCAAGCAATGCTTGAACTATATTCATATGTCCCTGCTCGCAGGCTATATAAAGTGGTGTTGCCCCATAAATATCCGGTTTATTAACATCAATCTCTTTTAGTTTAAGTAACTTTGGACAATATCAATATAACCTAGTTGACAAGCGATAAACAACGGGGTTGATCCATCATTATCTTCTTTATTAAAATCAATATTTTTTTGTTCAAGTAACTTACAGACAATAGCCATATGCCCATTACGGCAGGCTGCGAACAGTGGCGTCGCTCCATATTTAGTAAATTTATTAATTTCTATATTTTTTTGTTCTAACAGCTCACAGACAATATCAAAATGGCCATTTTGGCAGGCAATATAAAGTGGCGTAGCTCCTTCATTGGTTGCCTTGTTAATATCGATTTTTTGGTGCTTAAGTAATTCAGAAACAATAGTAGTATGTCCATACTCGCATGCCAGGAATAAGGGAGTAATACCTTGAACACTTGTTTTGTTAATATCAATATTTTCCTGCTTAAGTAAGCTTCGTACTAAATTAAATTGGTTGTTTTGGCAAGCTAGATAAAATAAGCCTACTTGATAAGCATCAAATCGGTTTGCATGGTTGTACTCGAAAGGATATTTTTTTTCTAACTCAGTTAGAGCAATTTTAATAGACTCTTCTTGACTGGCTTTTGTAATCACTTGAATATTAAAAGCCACATAGTCTGCCTCATCAGACGAAAGTGAAGAAAAAAATACTCTTAGCTAATGAGTTACTATCTAACTCACGAGTATAAGACATAAGATTCGGGAAACGAGCAAAATCATTAATATCAACATATACCCATTTTCGAATATTCTTATCATAGTAAAAGCATACTGCATGATTACTGGATGACAGTAAAATAGGTGCAACAACCTGCGCCTCATCCATTATCTTCTCTAAGTCTTTGAAATAGTCAGTTAGCTCAGATTGAGTAAAGGCATGTAGTTTATCCAAACTAACAACCAATTTTTCCTGTGACAGTTTATTAGGATATACAATTGAATAAATCTTCCAAATTTTCTTGGTTTAAATATTGTGAAAATAACTCAAAATACCTAGCGGGATTTAAATAGAGTTGAATACCCTCATAAAAGGCTGGGATTTCTAAAAATATTTCTGTTTCTTCCGGGTAATTAAAGAAACCATAGTTTTTTGTGTGTAAACGTATTTGCTCAATATCATATTTTAATTTTTCAAAGTCATTGTCATAACTCTCAATACACTTTAGGCGATAGAAGAACTTATAGCTCTCTTCTACAAGCCAAGCTTGGCAAAGCATCATAGAAAATCCGCGACATATTCCAGTGGAAAGCGGGTAACCTAAATACTGACCTAATTCTACTAACTGGGAATGAGTTAACTTAGCACCCATAATTAGCATAAAATAAGAACAATTAAATTAAATTTATACCAACTATTTATTTAAATCAAAATAACATTAATTATAAGGTTGTGACTCTTAATGTTAGAGCCTTAATTTATTATTCTAATCTTAAATAATAACTGTTTCAGAAACTTATAATAATTTTATCTAGTTTAATATCGCTAATAATTATTCTAACATTAACTGCATGTATTGCCTTAAAATGATGGGTTTGTGAACGCATCAATCAGATATTAAATTTCTTAAATTTATCGTTTAATTCAGTTCATAAACTCTGTGTATTAATCAACGTACGTTTTAAATAAAATCTTCAGACGAGTAAAAAGGTTAAAAAGGAGAGGAGAATATGCTCAAGTGTCACCGCATAAACAAATTTAGACTTGCAACTTTAACTCAAGAAAATAAGTTTCGAAAGCAATTTTACTGATAAAAGCCCAGTAACGCCAACGCTTTATTTTTATATATAATTGGATACTTAATTTTTGCTTCCCTCCTTCGGCAATAGCAATAAATGCAATTTATGTACTTCGTTGATAGCGTTTGGCAAGAAAGTTGAGGCAATTCGGCATAAAAATAGTCTCTCATCCTTATTAATGATTTAATAGCTGTCAATTTTAATTAGTTAAAATGATCTGGTATTAATATGTCTGATAAAATAATTGACTCATTGAAGTTGTCTGATAAACCGCACCTTTTTTTATTGAAAATTGGATTATCACAGGAAAATTATAAGGTAACGTCTAATATTCCAAGCGATAAAAAAGTCAGCTAGTTCACGAGTTTCGCACTTGGCTCATGTAGGTTGAAACATTAAGAATTTGATCTGCTCCTGAATAGCATTTTTGATTACATGCCAGTTTTGTTGATAAAGAGTAGTTTTTTGAGTAATACGTAATTTATGTTGCTCAAACCAAGCAGCAATGGCAAGAAAGATATGGTTTCTCTGCGCTCGGCCTGTGCGTGCCTGACAACGCTCAATTCCACATGTTTGTTTGACTTCTCGATGATAAACTTCGACCGACCAACGTGCATCCATGATGTGTTTTACTTGCTCACGTGTTGGATTTTCCATGTTTGTCGCCACGTAATCAATGCGGCCATTTTTTGCCACGAACTTGAATACAAAAATCCAACCATATCCACGTAAATGAACCGAAAGTCCTTCTTCGGGAATTTCTAATGTTTCTAATCGAGCATGACGATTTACTATTCGGTTTTTTCTTAATGGTGTAACCCAAATCCACCCATGTGAGCGGATGGATTTCAAGTTATCTAAACTTGAATACCAAGCATCCATGACGACTGCTGTGGGAGTGAGTCCTCGTGATTTAGCGAGTTTTAACATGTCGCAAAAATGGGTTTTTTTTTTTTTCCATCCGTATCTTTATCATAGATACGATAATCAATTTGGCACGGATTCTTGACTATCCAAACCATGCCACAGCATATTGATAAGACCAATTCCTGCAATCACATCATGGGCATTGCCAGAATACTGATAATTTACAAGTTCTATTTTTTTACTGTGTATCTTGGATAAAACTGTATCATCTGCTATCAATAGACAAGGTTCTGATGCACGTACATAATGCTTGTGACCATATTTTCTCGAGGACGGAATTTTTTATCAGCTAACCAACGGCTAATACTATCATGGGATAAAGCTATAGGACTTACTTCTGATAGCGCTAAACCTGAATAACGCATACTGCTTGCTTGTAAAAATGCTTTATACAATTCTTTTGTACATCGATAACGCGACATCCTGACACAACTTCTAAATTAAAATTATGCCGCTAATTCTAATCTATTTATTTCAAACTGCGAAACTCGTGTAGTTAAGAAAATTCTCTATAAATGCTTCTGATGAGGAAGTTTTAAAGATAATCAATGACTTATTCCGATTGGAACTTTGCGAAGAAAAAAATGATCCAATTCGTACGGGTAATCGGTTAATTGGTCAATTATTATTGGGATATATGGCTAAAGTTGAACAAGAGCAATTTCGATATTTTTATGATAATGAAATTAAGGTCAGCAGAAAATCATTAAGTGATTACGATATTTCTGATAAGGTAAAGCAGCTTTGGGCTTTAATTAAAAAAACAGCTCAGAAGGAACTAGATGATGAGCCCTATCAAGCGTTCTTGCAAAAGGGGTTTAAGATTATGCCGGCATTTTATTACCAGCAATTATTACCTGAAATTACTCCAGAAATTTATTAAGGGTGCAAAACCAGTTGAATTTACCCGCAATAAGCCTGTGTTAACTGCGTTCAACGAAAAACTGAATTCTGATGTAAGCATTCCTCTTGTTCCTGAGGATAATGACATAAGAACAAATTTAGACAATATTAAAACTCATATTATGGCTACAAACTGGAAAGTAGGTGATTATTGGTTATTCAAAGAAAGGGTGAAGCATGGTGATAAACGAGTACCTCATCGGGTGAATGATATCCTGAATCTGATTAAGCAGGTTGATAAAAAGTTAGATCCTAAACGGCCTATGAGCAGATTGTTGAAAAAGCGAAAGAGGCTATAGACAATCCTAGGCGAGGTCGATGTTCTTCAACAACCCAATTCTACGAGGACATATTTAACCATAACATTCTTACTCGTGATTATGAGCTGAATAGGCCAATAATTGACAATCCTAATGAGTTATTGATTTAATCAATGATTTTATTGCATGTTTTTGCTGCCAGGCAAAGACGTGCAAACTACTTCAGAGGTCACGTTAATTTGGATTAAACACATTATTGCAAAATTGACTGCGTGGATTAATGCAGTGGGTCATGATGGCTTAAATGAAGTTAGCAAGCGTAGCCTGGGTGCAGGCCTGCAGGGCCGAAACCCGGGTTTCACTTTGTTTCACCCAGGCTACATTTCTAATAGTAATTTGTATATTGCAAATTAAACTTAGTTATTGCATAAGACGACTATTAGGGTGAATGATATAAAAGCGTCCCAAAAACACATATTTACTAGTATTTATTTAGAACTATAATTAAAACCATCTCTTAACATTAGAAACTTCAATTAATTCTTCACCATGATTTTTTGATATAGAT
>NZ_UGOD01000005.1 GCF_900461525.1 Legionella busanensis
ATGCGTAAGCCATTAAGTATTGCATTGGCTTTGTTAACAGGCGTAGTAATGGGTGCCAGTAGTATCTCAGTCAAAGATAACAGTGATATCGCAGTGACCCTTGCCACGACTAATTACAATCGTCTTGTGGTAAAAAACGACAAAATCGTGGAAGCAGTTTTTCCACCCGATAGTATGGCGATTAAGCGTGATGAGCAAGACGGCTCGGTGTATGTGATGTTGTCTACAGCGCAGCCGTTTACCTTGTTTTTAACCACAGAAGCCGGGCGGCATTTTTCCATGACCTTAACAGGTGAAGAGACGCTAGGCAAAACCATTGAGTTAATTCCAGAACAGCCTAGGTTTGCTAATGCAACATCCAATGCGACTAAAAGCAATGCTAAATCCGTGAGTCATCATGCTGTACCACAAGCCATTTTTGCCATGCTTAGCCATATGGAGCAACAAAAGCCATTTGCGGATGTGAAAGTAAAGCGCCAATTTGGGAAAGTTGAGCGCTGGTCTCAAGGATTAACCCTTTTGCCCCGTGAATCCTGGGATGGCCGCCTGCTAAAAGGTGAAGCTATTGAGCTTTATAACGGGGGAAAAGCCCCTCTAGCGTTAAATGAAGATTGGTTTGTAAACGTTGGAACGCTTGCTGTTAAAGTCTCAAAGTCTACGCTTAATCCTGGCGAGCGTGCGATGCTTTTTCGCGTTCAGGGAGGCAGCCATGGCTAATGGGCACTTTAATAAATTAGTTAAAGGTCGCCAAATTCGAACATTAATTGTGGCGGGTAGTTGTCTTTTTTTAATTGTAGCTTTGATGGTTGTGTTACTTGTTGATGGGCGTCCTAAAAAGAGCGCAGCGATTAAAAAAGCAGCGAATTTAACAGGCATCGTGGACGAATCATTTACCAATGCCATAGCAGACAACGCCTTAACGGCCCAACAAAGTGAGCTTGAATCACTTAAAAAAGAACTTAAGGATTTAACAAAACATATTAAAGCCATGGGTGAGGAACATCATCAGCAATTGCAAGCCCAAAAGGAAGCGTTCACATCTCAGTTAACAACGCTGATGTTGGCGAATCAAGAAAAAGCAACGCCTACAGAGCAGCAAAATACCTCTGCTGAACTACAAGACGTGCAAAACCCTAAGCTTTGGCATAAACCAACAACCTATGCCATGAATAACGTCATGACGACAGGTACTACCTTATCGGATGCCACACCTCGCATTCACACGGTCTCTTTTCGACCTAAACGACACGTTAATCAACGACACCCTAACAATTACTTAAATCCAGCTCACTATGTGCCATCTAATACCTCTGTTAGAGCCGTTATTCTGGGAGGTGCTGATGCAGATGCCTCAGTCAATGGGCAGTCTAAGAATAATGGCGTGATGCTCTTTAAGTTCTTAGAAGATGGCACGTTGCCAAATGGTGCCCGCTCGCGTCTTAAAGGGTGTCGCGTGAGTGCTAATTCTTATGGGGATATTTCAAGTGAGCGTGCGTTTGCCACGCTTTACCGTTTGTCCTGCGCCCATCCAGGTCAGCCTATTATTGATAAAGAAGTAACAGGCTGGGTGTTTTTTAATGGTAAGGTAGGGATTAAGGGTCAACCGTTAATGCGGGACAACAAGGTGATGACATGGGCCGGTGTAAGTGGTGCTTTGTCTGGTATTGCATCCGCTGCCCAATACGCCCAAAGCATTCAAAATATTGGGCCTTATGGTGCGAGCTCGGTGGTGCCTTCAAGTCAAATTGCACCTTTTGCCGCCTACGGCGGGGCATCAAAAGCGGCGGATACCTTGTCAGCCTATTACGTTAAACGTGCCGAGCAATATCACCCGGTCATTCAGGTAGGCTCAGGCAATATCGTGACTATTGTGTTTAAAGATGGCTTTTATTTAGAACCTGATGAAGACAAACGCCAACATGCGCTTAATCAAATCAAATCGCAAAATGCAGAAGGACTTATTACCTCTCAAGAGGGTACATCAGAGATGAATTTTACAGTTCCTCCTGAAGTGTTGGGCAAGATTAATAGGGCCAATATGTTGAGTCGCAATGAAGTAGGAGGTTTGCGATGAGAGCAAGTGTAATGTGTTTGATTTTCCTGATGGCTGTACTGTCTTCAGGGTGCGGCACGATGAATTCCAATTTCAGTTGCAATGCGACCGCAGGCGACAGTTGTTTATCCATTGAGCAGGTCGATGCTATGACGCGCTTTGCGGATGACGCAAGGCCAGCTCTGGTAAGGCAGAGCCAGTCTAAAATAGATGCTCACGCCAACAAGCCGCAAGGGCACTTAGTTAAGCTTTCTTCTGGTCAATCGGTGTGGGTGACACAACAAAGCGAGGCGCAATCATGAGCTTAAAGATTGCGCGGTGGCGCGATAAAGCACGCGAATTTCTCTATAAGGCAAGTCAGGGATTAGGGGAGACCGTGAGTATAAAGCCTGAGTCTCTTTTAACGCAGCAAAAAGCACACGAGTCGCTTACGCTCGATTTGCCATCCATTAAAAGTCTTCTGCCTTATGAAACAGTAAGTCAGGAGGGATTTTTTATAAACCGCAACTCCATGGGGTTTGGGTTGGCACTCATGCCTCTAAGTGGCGCGGATGAATCTTTAATGAAAAGCTTGGCGCAACTGTTTAAAAACAAACTTTCGGTAGGCACTGATTGTACCGTGCTCTTATATAAACATCCGTGGCTGCTAGACCAGCTCTCCCAAAACTATGAGCCTATTTTAAAGCAAGGTGGCATTTTTGCAGACCTTGCACGCTTGAGTCTTAACTATCATTTAAAGGCCATTAAAAAAGGTTATAAAAATGGCCGCAATATACCTGCGGGTTTAAGTGATTATAGTGCTTATCTTTTTATTTCACGGCCCATAGAGGCGGGTATTGAAGAGCAACTTCAGGTTTTACGAGACGATTTTGAATCTGAACTTAAAGTCGCAGGTTTTGGTTTTAAGCGATGCAGCGCGCTTGAATTTAAGACGTTGATGCGCGCTTTCATTTCACCCAATTTTGAAGAATTTTCCTGGCCTCAAGTTGAAGACAATCCTGGTTTAATAAGCGAGGCCATCCCAAATCCAACCACTGTCATTGAAATTGGCAATGAGAAGATTGAGGCATCCATTGTCGATAACGATGGCACATTGCAGCGCACAAAAATGATTAATTGTGAAGTGGTCGGCTTTCCTGACGCCCCTTTTGCCCTATGGCAAACGCCTGATTTGTTTGCCAATTTGTTACACCCTGAACAGGGGATTAATTGTCCTTTCTTACTTTCATTTACTATTCGAGGGGTTAACCAAGAAAAGATGAAAGCGCGCGCCAAATCAAACGCTAAGTCCTTAACCGCGAACAACAATGCCCTTCAAGCTTTTATTAACCCGTCAATTCGTGAAGAGGCGAGCGAGTGGCAGGCTGTTCATGAAGGAGCAAGCAAAGGGGAGCTTGCTCTTTTTCCAACGTTTTATAACGTCATTCTTTATACGACAGAGTCAAAGGCGCGTGAGCATGTTGCCAAAGCAATAGCAAGTTTTAGGCATTTAGGTTTCACACTAAGTCCCAGTCGTTGTAAGCAGTGGCTCTGCTTCTTAGGTAGTTTGCCTTTCATGCTCACAGAAGGGCTTTTTTCAAGCCTTGAGCTTTTAGGTATGACCAAAAAACTCACTCATTTTAATGTGGCAAATCTCATGCCTGTGATCGCCGATTTTAAGGGTGCGCGCCAAGGGCTAATTGTACCGACTTATCGCCACCAGCTTTTCTATTTAAATACCTTTGATGACCGGGTGTTACCCATTACCAATTTTAATCGGTTAACAGTAGCAAGTACTGGTGCTGGTAAATCCTTCTTTGAGCAAGCACAAATTCTAGATGGGCTGTCACGTGGACAGCAAATTTTTGTTATCGATTTAGGGGGTTCTTATAAGCATTTATGTGGGATGGTTGGCGGGAGTTACATTGATGCATCAACGTTAGCGCTAAATCCTTTTACGCTCTTTGATTTTGATGGGGTAACTGATATTAAGGGTGAGCAGGTCAACGATTATATTCAAATCAGGGATTTGCTAGCGATTATGGCAAGTCCATCAGAGGCTTTGGGGGAGGTGCAAAAGTCATGGCTTTTAGATGCAGTGGTTGACTGCTGGAAAGAGCACGGCAGACACGCCACCATGGATAATATTTTAGCTTGTTTGCAAAGGATGTTAGACAAGCCTCAATCTCACGGTGAGCAACGGCTTAAGGATTTACTTATTTTGCTCGGCAAGTATGGAAGTTCAGGCATTTATGGTCATCTCTTTAACGGTAATACACCGCTTTTAAATAACGCTAATTTTGTCGTGCTTGAAATGGGCGAGCTTGAATCAAATCCGGAGCTTTTGACGATTGTCATGTTTGTAATGATTGTCATTATTCAAGGGCAATTTTACCACTCTGATAGACAGCGTGAAAAACGCTGCATTATTGATGAAGCCTGGCGGTTTTTAGCCAATGGCTCCAATCCTGTGGCAGCAAGTTTTATCGAGCAAGGCTTTCGAACGGCACGAAAACACCGGGGCGGCTTTGCAGTCATTACCCAAAATCTTCTAGACACGATGAACACTCTACAAGGACGTGCGATTGCAGCAAGTAGTGATACCAAAATCATTATGCGTCAGGGTTCGTTTAAGGAGTACCTAGAAGAACATCCCAATCATTTTAGTGCACTTCAAGCACGGGTTATTGACTCCTTTGGGGAAGCCAAAACACAAGGCTTTTCTAATTTAATGATTCAATTTGGCAATGTGACTACGTTTCATCGTTATTTTTGTGACCCCTTCTTGCGCGTTCTTTTTTCCACCTCAGGGGAAGAGGTAAGTGCTATTGAGTCTTTGATGAGAGAGGGCATGATCCTAGCTGACGCTGTGCGAGAGGTAGCAAAGCATTACTATGGGGATGAATTATGCGATTAATATCTCTGGCGGCTTTGGCGTTTTTACTCATCACTATAACAGGTATCCCCTTTTACGGTTTGAGCCCTCGCGAAACCCTCGTTTTTTTAAATAAGGAGAAAATAGAAGGCCAATTTATTCGGCAATTAGCCGAGCTTAATGCCGCTGAAGCGCAAGTTAGGCGCACAACAAGGCGGTTTAACTCGGCACTCAATCAAGTCTTAAACGCGTATGCTTCGCGTCATCACGTCATTATTATTGAGCGAAAACTAATGCTTGCTGGTGGTCTTGATATCACCGATGACATAACAGCCGAAGTAAGTGGCCTCATGAGGCAGCAATCATGAAGCATTTCTTGTGCGCAGTCATTATTTTGCTGCAGGTTGGACAAGCTTGCGCGACATCCTTTGGTGTTATTGGGGAGGTTTTTCCTGTGGCTGAAAAAAGCTTTTTAATCCTCATTGAAGAGCGCCTAAGAACATTAATGAACAGTGGCGAGTTGGCTTCGTTAAATGAGCGTTGGATTCAAACGGTCGCGCGTCATGCCAACCGTCCCACATCACTAGGTTTAACCCGAATTCATCAGTCAGCGCGGCATTACTATGTGCCTGAAATTAAGTTAAGTCAGGATATAACAAATAGTGATGGCCGCATTTTGTATGCAGCCGGCACGCAGGTGAATGCACTTGCGCGCCTGCCGACCTATGAACCCTGCTGGCTTTTTTTCAATGGTGATGATGAAGCACAACTTCGTTGGGCGGCAACGCAGCTAAAGCAATGCGCACATCCCAAGCTCATTTTAACGGGGGGTAGCGTACAGGCAGCTGAGAAGAGACTACAGTCTGTTATTTACTTTGACCAGGCGGGGCGGATTGTTACCAAGTTAAACATTGCACATGTCCCTGCAATTGTTACCCGCGAGGGCAATCAGCTTGTCATTGTTGAACAAGCAATTAAGGAGAGTGGTGATGTCCTTTAGACTGATTTTATTCATACTTAGTCTTTTCCTTTCTTCTTTAACACAGGCTAAGCAGTGCACCGGGCATTTTGTTAATCCTCTGACAGATGTCTGTTGGCGTTGCTTATTTCCCTTGTCCATTGGTAATACGAAGGTGGTGCAATCCCCACTTCCTGATACCAATAATGCTTCAAGCCCCATTGGTGTTTGTCCGTCAAGCATGGGTATGCGCGTTGGGTTAAATATCGGGTTTTGGGAGCCCATCGCACTGACGGATGTCACCGATACGCCTTATTGTTTGGTTAATCTGGGCGGAACTAAATTAAATTTAGGATTAAAAGCCGCTAGAGGCGGGCGCCATGTGGTAGGTAATGGTCAACAACGCGCATTTTTCCATGTACATTGGTATAAGTACCCCCTTATTAACTGGTTAAACCTCATTACCTCAAGCGGTTGTCTGCAGGTAGGCGATTTTGATATTGCTTATCTCACCGAGCTTGACCCCACTTGGCAAGATTCTGAAATGAGCTTTGTGTTAAGTCCAGAATCGGTCTTGTTTGGTAATCCAATTACGGCAAGTGCGTGCGCGGCAGATGCGCTCTCTTCCACACTTGCGAACAAACCGCTCGATAGCCTTTTTTGGTGTGCAGGAAGTCAAGGCACCCATTACCCGCTGACAGGACATGTGAATGCTGCTCTCTCGCCTGTGCAAACAGCACTGTTGTTAACTGAGCGCTTAAATTACAAGCTGCATCGTGAGTTTTTGGTGTCTGACTCAAGTGCCGCTTTAAGTGCGATTTGCACAGAGCATCATTATTCCGTGACGCCAAAATCACGTTACCGCTATGAAATGGTCAATCAGGTTGCGGATGGAAAACATTGCTATTCCTCGGGCCATAGCACGCTCATGTGGGAAGCAGGAAAAATTAAGCCGCATATGCCTGACCAATACGGATTTTTAGTGTGGCGAAAACGCAACTGTACATATATGTAGTTTGGAGAAAGAGATGATTAGAAAAGCGCTCACTTTGTTTCTTGGATATCTTGTTATGACATCACTGTCTGCTGCCAGCACGATATCCGTGTTTGTCAGTTTTTCGATGCCAGAGACATTGCTTAAAGAGACATTAACAGAGAGCAGTCAATTACACATTCCTATTTATTTAAACGGTCTCTACCATGATTCGATGCCAGAAACTGCGCTTAAACTAATGGCTCTTAGTCAACAAATCCCAAATTTAAATCTTCAAATTGACCCCACTTTATTTGAGCGTTTTGGTATTCATCAGGTGCCGGCTCTTGTGGTTGGCAAGGGCAACAATTTTGACGTGATTTATGGGCATTTGTCGATTAAAGAGGGACTAATGCGTATCGCAGGTCGAGGCGAGAGTGGCTTTTCAAGGCATGAGGCAAGGGAGCTGTTAGGTGAGTAAGGTTACTTTTATATTGCTTTGTAGTCTTTTTTTAAGTGCTGTTGCTTGGGCAGGAAAAGGAGCTACTGTTGACCCAGTTAGTGCGCGTGAACAAGTTTTGCACGCATTAAAGCAATTTAATCCAAGCACCGTAATAGGCGGTTATACGAACACGCCACCAGAATCTGGCATTGCCATTTCTGAAGGCCAAAACCCATTGCCTCAATTAGGCAGTCAACGGGCAACTCATAATGAGACAGCGTCAAGCATTCTCTCACAAGCCGCCCGTCTCCATCTTAAAGCCAATCCCAAGGCATTAGAGATACAATATGCTGAAACGTTATTGTCGGAGGCTGAGTCTGTTTTAGAAGGTAAGTGCTATGATCAGCCAGCACATTGTCAGATGGATTTTACGACGCAAACCTGCGAGGACAAAACGCGTTATCGCGTTGAGACTTGTGGTAGTACATTAAGCATTGGCACTAAAGCAACGACTCAAACGGTCAATCGCTATCTTTTCTATGCGAATAAGCCAGGTGTAGATGGGCTTCGTAAAACAATTCATTTAGGCGTGTGTGATGCGGATACGCCAGCACCTCTTTGTTCGGCTAGCAATCTTATTACCCTAAGCTCACAATGTATTCGATTAGACGTGGTAGTTACCCAAGGCGTTATCCCGTTAACCGTGCTGAAAACCCCTAGTTGCCAAGACCCAACGCTTACCTTTGATTTATTGTGGGATGAAGCAGCTTTCGGGGGAGCTGTGACTTTAACAGCTATTGAAAGCCAATGGGAAGACCGCTGGACGCCTGCCGATTGCAGTCAGTATGAGGAGAAAATGAAAGAAGGCGCGTGTGTAATGACGGCCTCTGATTTATGCTTAGAGCCCAATACCAGTCGAGTCATTGATGGGGCGGTCGTTACCCGCCCTTGCTGGGGTAGGGCTAGCGCTTATCAATGCATCGATGGTTTAATCAGTACGTGTGAGCCGCTAATTTCAAAAGGTTGCTCGCAGGTAGATTCCACGTGCACGTTGGCTACCGATAGGCGTTGTAATGTGTTTTTGCAAACGTTTCGCTGTCCTGTCAATCAGTGCTTTCCAAAACAAACCATTTGCCAACCAAAATTAAATTGCGCCGAAGGTGAGTGTGCCCAAACCCCAGACGAAATAAGTGACGACATGGCGGAAGGATTAACTCGCTTAGGAACATTAGCGGGTACAGCAGCTGATGTGGCTACCAATCAAGTCAATAGTGGCGAACCAACCATTTTTAAAGGCGAAGCGAAGGATTGTGAGTCTTATTTCTTTGGTGCTCATGATTGCTGTCACGATAAAGGATGGGGTAAATGGGTTATCCATTGTCCTAAGGATTTAAAAGCGTTGCTCCAAGCAAAGCGAGATAAGCGAGTAAAAAAAGTTGGCCATTATAATGACAGTGGTAATAAACACTATGTTTATTGTGTATTCCCATCCACTCTAGCAAGCATTATTCAAATCCAAGGACGCTACGGACAGCTTCATATTGGGTTTGGCAAGCCCAAATCACCTGATTGTCGAGGACTTACGCCCGAGGAGTTAGAGCGTATTCAGTTTGATGCGCTTAATTTATCACCGTTGACTGATGATTTTATCCATCGTCAAACATTACCTGACGCAAGTGGTGTTGGTGTGTTTAATGAAGCCAAAATTCGACGCTTTTATCAGGAGGGTAAGTCGCATGATTAAAATTCTATTTCTACTTTGTCTTTTCATGACCTCTGTTTGGGCAGCTCAAGATAAACCGGCTGGCTTTCTCTGGTATAACCTCGAAAAAGAAAAGAAAGGAATTGATAAGACCAAACCCTCTGGTATTCCTTTTAAGCGCTTAAGCTATACCGAACGTGATGCTGTTTTGCGCTTCTACACCATGGAAGCACTTCATAAAGCACGCTACACCAAAAAAGTTAAAGATATGCGGGTCTTTCTGGGCCTCCAAGATTACTGGCTTAAAGAATCTTCACGGTTTAAGGCGCTTTTTCAGCAAACGATGTTAGCAAATCCTCAATATGATTATGCGGTGACTCATCCAACCTCCAATCTGGGCGCTAAAATCACCGATGAAGTACGTGAGTCTCAAACTATCGCGATTATAAACCGCTTATCCAAATCGCATGGGCTATTGTTCTTCTACCGCGGCAAAAGCCCCTATGACTTAAAACAAATACCTATTATTGCTGATTTTTGCAGGCGTTTTAAACTTTCAATGATAGCTGTTAGTGTCGATGGCGAAGTCTCTGCTGAGTTGATGAATTCCCAAAGAGACCGGGGTCAGGCCAACCAGCTGGGGGTACGTTATTTTCCAGCGCTACTGTTGGTAAATCCTCGAAACTCCCGTGTTTCGCCCATCGCTTATGGCTTAACCACACAAGATGTCTTGATGGAGCGCATAAAACAAGTGGCCAACCAATTTAAAGGAGAAGAATAAGATGATTCGTTTAAGACTCATCGTATTGTTATTTTGGGGAGCTTGCCTAAGCGTTTATGCAGGGCAAGCACAATGGTTAACACAAATGATTCATGAGCATGAAGACGTTATGCAAACTAAGCGTATTGGAGATTATGAGAAAAAGGAAAAAGGATTTTTTAGCAATCATGGCTTGATTCTCTTTTATGGTAGTCTTTGCCCGCACTGCAGGCAGTTCGCGCCTATCCTAAAACGCTGGGCTGACCATCATCAAGCAGAAGTACTCCCTCTGGCTTTTGATAATCAACCGTTGCCTGAATTCCCAACATTCTTACCGGCGTCTACCGAATGGACTAATGCCGCTTTTGGCGGTAATGCCATTCATTATCCTGCCCTTTTTCTAGTTAACTCTAAAACAAATGTGCTGTATCCAGTAGGGTTTGGTTCAATGACGGACGATGAACTGAATGGCCGCATGGCGGCGCTTATCACTAAAATTAAAGCGTATGAAAACAAGGGAAAAGTGCAATGAAAAAACGTTTTTTAGTGCTTAGTTTATTTGGCTTTTTCTCTACGGCTTTTGCGAATGTGAGTCAAGATTTAGATAATTTTTTTAATGGAATGGGGTATGCGTCTAATGTGACATCCCCTGCCGCCTTTGAATCTCAAGCCGCAGGTTTCTTTGGCGGTGGTTCGTTGTATTCCCGCAATCAGGTGCGTCAATATCAATTGGTGCAGCTAGATTTACCCAGCTATCGCGCGGGCTGCGGAGGTATCGATTTATTTACCGGCAGCATGAGCTTTTTAAGCGAGCAAAAGCTTGTTGATTTAGGAAAATCAGTGATGACCAATGCGGGTGCTTATGCGGTAGATGTCATGCTTGCCTCCACGGTGCCGGAATTAAAACAAGTTCGGGATTATTTACAACAACTCGAGCAAATGGCCAATCAGGCTAGCATTAACTCCTGCCAACTTTCGCAAAATATGGTAGGTGGTATCTGGCCAAAAACCGCAGAAAGCCAGCAAAAAATCTGTAAAGACCAGGCAGCCATGGGGAAAGAAGGCTTATTTAGTGATTACGTCAAAGCACGAATGGCGTGTTCTGGCAATGGTTTTGATACTGTGATGGATAAAGCATCTAAAGACCCTGAGCGTAAAAAACAAGTAGTTTTAAACAAAAATCTGGTGTGGTCACTCTTGCAAGCTAAATCATTCTTAAATAGTGATCGAGAATTAGCTGAGATGGTCATGAGCTTAACAGGAACATTGATTATCGACAAAGAAGGTAAAGTGATCAATGTTCCATCTCTCGCGGGTAACGCTGATTTAATCAATGCCTTGATTGGTACTCAAAATGGTGTTCAAACAGCAAAGATATGGCGCTGTAAAGATGCAGGTAGTAATAGCCAGTGTCTGCAAGTCAGTCTTCAAGATATCAATATTTCTGAGACTTCCGCGCTCACTTACAGGGTTCGCGACATTATTCGTACCATAAACACTAAACTGGTTAATGATGAAAAACCAGGCAATCGTGAGCTTAATTTTTTAAGCATGACCTCCTTGCCGGTCATGAAATTTTTATCCGTATTAAATAGCATGCACTATGGAAGAAGTGCGGTAGACATTGAAGAATATTCAATGCTCATTGCCCAAGATTTGTTAACCAATTACCTTACTGAATTACTGCGTGAGGTCAGTGCGGCTACGGCCGGGTCTGAGTTAAATACCGATTTGGTCAAAGAAATTCAACAGCGCATTAATGAGGCAACCACGCGCGTGGCGTCACTTGATCCCAAGGTGGGTCACAAACTGCAAGAAAAACTCACATTGATTGAGCGCATGGCACACATTGAAAAACAAGTTGCTTCTCAAATGAATAGCACAGCTGGTTAAGGAGTAAAACGCAATGATAACGATTCATGTGTTAGCGGGAGGCGAGCTATTCCAACACGTGCTCAATGCCATTAGCGCCTTCATGAAGCAAGATAGCTTTTTGGGGTTGCTGCGCATTACAGCCTTGATGGGCATTGTGATGGCCACCGTTGGGTTTCTTAAAACCAGAGACCCCATGGCGTTTGCTCATTGGTTTTTGGGCTATGTGCTCTTTGTTAATCTAGTGTTACTACCAAAGACGTCTGTACTTATTGATGATATCTCGTCACAAACCCCAAAGCTTGTGGGCAATGTACCGGTGGTGTTTGCGCTAAGCGCAAGTTTAGTCACCACGATTGGATATGGAATGGCTCAAGTGTATGATGCGCTTTTAACGATGCCTAATGATTTGCAATATACAAAGACTGGTGCTTTGTTTGGTTCACGTTTAATTTCCGCCGCCACGTCTTTTCGTATTAAAGACCCAGTGCTTAAAGAGGAAATGAATGAGTATTTTCGCGTTTGTGTCGTCGGCGATATTCGATTAAATCGTAAGTACAGTGTGGGTGATTTAGCGCAGGCTACCGACATCTGGAAATTGATTACGGCACAGGCCTCGCCCCTTCGCATGATTTCTGTGAGTGGTAAGCCGGTGACTTGCCTTGATGCCTCCAAACCTAGCGGGCCTTACAGTCTTCGCAAAAAGCTCGATGCTGAGATTAAAAAGGCTTATACCTTTTTCGGCGTGAATTTATTTGGTAAACCAAAGCACACGACTTATGAAGCACTCTTTAGCACCCATCTCAAATCAGCTTTTGACTATTATCAGGGTTTAACGGATACGGCAGGTAACATCTTTTTACAAAGCATGATGATAAATGCCATGAGCGATGGGGTAGCGCATTATCAGGCGTTTACCGACGCCACTGCTGGAATTGTAAATCAGCAATTTACCAAATCCCAAGTTCAACACCGCTGGAGTTGGGAAGTACTAGGGCAAAAAGCGCTTTGGATTTTACCAATTACCCATACCTGTCTCACGCTTTTATTGTTTGGTGTTTTTCCTTTAATTATTGCATTAACCACGCTACCAGGCGGCATAAAAATTCTTTATGGCTACCTGCAGTTTTTTATGTCTTTGCAATTTTGGCCTGTGCTTTTTGCAATTTTAAATGCCGGTATGACGATTTATGGGGCAACATCGTCTGGTGAGTATGGTCAATTTACGATGGTCAATCTTGATAAAATCGATGAGCTACATGCCGATGTTTCAGGCGCCTGCGGGTATTTGATGATGCTCATTCCTTTCTTATCGCATGGGTTGGTGTCTAATTTGGGGGGTGCATTTAGCAATTTAGCAACCAGTATGATGAGCCATATGCAAGGTTCTAGCATGTCGGTGGCAGGGGAGGCTGCTAGTGGTTCCTTTGGCCTTGGTCAAACCAGTTTTTATAATACCACGGCCAACAATTTTTCAGCGAACAAACATGATTCCAATTGGACGAACATGCATGGCATGCATACCGAGCAATTGGGTAGTGGGGTATTAAAAACTATTACAGGCGGTGGTGATGCTGTTTTTGATATTAGTCCCGGCATGACTAAAAGTCATATTCATATTTCCGACTCTAAAGCATTAACAGGCTCATTGAACCAGGCGTATGAGCAATCAACTCAGGCAGCTGCCAATGAGGGTAAAGCCTATCAATCCGCTTTAAGTAATTTTGCTCATCGTGCATTAGCGCTGGCTCAATTATCTGGGCACGATATGCGTTTTGGCGATGGAGTTAGTTCTTCTGATTCAGCTCAATATTCCAGTGCGCTTTCTAAGATGTCACGGATTGCCGAGGATGTCGCCCATCGTAACGGCATAAGCAAAGAAGATGCTTTTGCCGCCATGACCAGTGGTGGTCATGGTATTTCAGGTGGCATTGACCTTCAAAAAAGTATTGCTGGAAAAATCTTTGGCGTTAAAGGGGGCGCGGATACGCATCTTAACTACAATCGCAGTTCAACTAATGCTTATCGAGCACAAGAGGGCTATGACAAGGTCGTTTCTGCACAGGAGGCCGAAGATTTTAATAAAGCAAGCCAGTATGTTTCACAGTTTACTAAAACCCATCATTTTGATGACTCTCATTCAGAAGCTGCCTCGCTATCCAATCAAATAGGCGTTGATATAAGAGAGGCTGAAAATAGAAGTCATAACTATGATGTATCTCATACTCGCGCCATGCGAATTGCAGAGGCTAAAAACTATGTGGAATCAAAATCTGAGCAAATTATGGCTGATCTTAATCAAGCGTTTCCATCTTTTGTTGCATTGAAGGTGGGTAAATCGCATCGCGATGCATTATTTGCGCGCCCTGGAGATATGAGTTCAATACGGGAATTAGAAGGATTAGCGAGTGCTTTTGTTAACTCAAAGCGCGATCAATTAATTGCAGAATATAGCCCGAATGAATCGTCTTCTTCAATGGATGCCTTCTATGAAAATGAAAGCCAATCTTTAAACCAGAAGAGCAATCACATTGAAACGAATTATCAGAAAAGTAATGATGCGTTAACCCATAGTGCTAAAACACAAGATGTTGGTTTTGCTGATGACAGGAAAACAAACTTAGTGAATCAGGTGGGCAAACAAGTCAATAAGATTCATAAACACCATCAAATCAATATAGAGCCAAGTAAGCCTGAGCATATTTTGAAAGCTAAAGCTGAGCAAATAAACGAATACAAAGTAAAAGAACCCGATTGGAAATATGATGCCACAACCGGAGTGATTCCAGGGCATGCCGTGGATAAAGGGAAAGAGGCGATAAATGAGTTTTTTAAAGGAGATAAATGACATGGTGAGCGATTTAAAAAAGGCACTAGCCATGGATTTAGAGGCGCTAAAACGTCTGGATTTAAGCATTATTCCTGCAGGCGCGTACTATAAACGCTTGTTTGGCGGCTGGCTCTTTTTATTTGCGCTACTTCTTGCCATTCAAACTGCAGCCTGTTTTTTTGCCATCGCGATACAGGCTTGGGATTATGCACCTCATACTGATAGATGGGAAAAATCCAATATGGAACATGAGAATAGGAAAGACTCCATTCGTCATAGCCTATCTAGTCTTTATTATCTGGGAGAGAAGTTTCCTGAGGCAAGTGAAGAAGAGCTTAAAATGATTCAAAAAGAAAAAGAGCGCAGATGGCAAGAGGGTTTTCTTAAACGTAAGAAAGAACGTGAATTTAAATACAAAGAGGCACGCTTAGATGAGCATGCTTTGCTAACAGCAAAAATGGTCTTTGGTGTGTTTTTTTCATCCTTGCTGATATCGCTCTTTGGTCTGGGATTTATAAAAAACTACATCATTTTCAAACTTCAAATCAGCCCAAAGCTTCAAACAGGCGCCTACCTTATTCAAAAAGCAAAATGGGCTTTTACAGTATTCTTTTTAATTTTTGGCGTGTTTACATTTATTTTTATCCCGCTCTTTGAACAGGATGTCGTCTTTTTCTCAGCTATTCCTTGCTTGATTATAGCGGCTATTGCAACCAGCATAGCTGTTAATATGGAGATAAGCCGCATTGGGGTAAGTGTGTTATCAAGAGCCATTTCCAAGTTCTTTCATAAAGAGAAAGAGGGCGTCTGATGAGCAACGAGCCTAATTTCAAACACTATACGCGTGGTGGCCAAATCAGTTTCCATAACCTTCGCATGTGGGATCAAATCACCAAAACGTTAAGTGTCATTTGTCTTTTTATGTGGGTGATTTTTACGGTACTTTTTGTTTGGTTTATTATTCCTCTGGAGAGGATAACGCATGCAGTCGCATTTTATGGGGCACAATTTTTAGAGTTTCTAGGCCAAAAGCATACCTTTGAATTATCATTTCATGGTAAAGCTTACCAGCAAACAGTTAATTCTATTCTGCACTATGCTTACTACCAGGATAATGCAATCCACGTGATTCATAGTCTTGGTAAGTCTGCTTTCTGGGCATTTTGTCTCTCGTTAACTCTGGGGTTAGGTTTGGCTTTTTATTTTATCAAACGGGGAAAAACACAAAGCGCGTGTCAATTTGTTCGTGGCAGTCAGCTTAAAAATTCCAATGAAGTAAAAAAGAAAATCCTGCATGATAAAGCGCATTCAGATATTACGATTGATGGATTTCCCCTTATCAAAGACAGTGAAGTTCAGCATGTACTGGTACATGGCACCGTAGGCACCGGAAAAAGCCAGCTCATCATGAAAATTATGGATTGCCTTCGTAAACGAGGCGATCGGGTGATAGTCTATGATAAGGGTTGTTCGTTTATTCCTCATTATTACCAACAAGATTCAGATGTCATTCTAAATCCATTCGATAAGCGTTGTGCCAATTGGGATATGTGGTTAGAAGCGCCTAGAGATTCTGATTTTGAAAACATGGCCGAAAGCGCAATCCCCATGCATGGTGAATCAGATCCTTTTTGGGTCAATGCGTCGCGAACCGTTTTTTCATGCTTAGGTTCAGTGATGCGAAATCATTCAGATTGCTCGCTTGGAAAATTATTAAAATTGATTTTAACCGATGAATTTTCAACGCTAGAAGAGTATCTACAAGGAACCCCAGCAGCCACCCTTGTCAGTAATAAAATTGAAAAAACAGCAATTTCGATTCGTGCAACGCTTACAACCTACTTAAAGTCCTTTTCGGCACTGGCAGAACTTAATCAGGAAGGGAAACCACCGTTCTCTATTCGGGATTACATTCTTGATGAACAACAAAAAGGCTGGCTTTTTATTTCATCCAATGGTGAGATGCATAAAACACTTAAACCTCTTATTTCGATGTGGTTAGCCCAAGCATCACTTGCCCTTTTGAGTTTAGCGCCTGATAGAAACAGGCGTATATGGTTTATCTGTGATGAATTACCAAGCCTTCATAAATTGCCTCTGCTTGGTGAAACGATTGCCGAGGTACGCAAGTTTGGCGGTTGCTTTCTTTTAGGCATGCAAAGCTTTTCACAACTTACCAAAGTTTATGGGCAGGCAGGTGCTAAAGAAATTTTCGATTTATTAAATACTCGTTTTTTCTTTCGCAGCCCCAGCGCAGATATGGCGCGTCTTGTGGCACTTGAGCTCGGTGAAGAAGAAATCGAAGAATCACGCGAAAACTATTCTTATGGTGCTAATAGCATTAGGGATGGCATTTCGCTTGGAAGCCAGCGTGTTACCCGCCCAATTGTATCCTATCCGCAAATTATGGAACTTAAAGACCTACACTGCTTTGTACGTTTACCAGGACACTATCCTATTACGGAACTATCACTTGATTTAGGATTTAGAGTAACAAAAGAGAATGGTTTTATTGAACGCAGTATGCCAACAGCCTTTAATTTCTCTCAATCTTCATTTGAGGGTAATTTAGAGCCTGGAACAGGCGGCTATAAGATGAGCAAAATACTAACAAAAAACAAAATCAATTCCGAGTATCAAAACATCGAGGAACTTAATCTTGAGCCCTTATAGAATTTTACATCAAGAGGTAAACTTCAGATGGCTCAGTTATCATACCCCGTTCTAAATCTTTATTGGATAGGCAGAAAGACAGGGTTTCACTTAGCTTTTGGATGGGAATATCTTTTCTCGCTCGGCTTTCGTTAATTTGCTCCATGAACGCATTAAAGCATCTCCCGCGGCCAACTTAACTTTTATCTCTTTAGAAGGCGCTGTTAAATAATGAAGTGTTAATCCACTTACAACACCACCTAATAATGCCGCAGCAAAAAACAATCCTGCACGCCAAAATCTTCGGCGCTCAAGGTGCGAACGGTGATTGGATAAGTCTGTACTCAACTGGCACAAAGCGTTAATACCGTGGTTAATAGGTTCATAAGCCATATCTCTTACTTCTTGGGCTATGGTTTGAGCGCTTTCTCGAATTGATTGCTTTAGTTCGGTTTTAACCCGGTCAACAATTGCTTGCTTGCATGATTTCTCAAACGACTCAAACTGCTTAAGATGCTGCTCAAATTGTTTGACAGAATGCGCCATTTGACCTGAAGCCAGCGTAATGATTTCACGTTCTTCATTCAGTTGCCCATAAAGCCCTTTTAGTAACATGACCACTGATTTAAGGTGTTGCATCGTTTCATGGAAATCACTTTCCATGGGGTTTGAAGCGGTCCTGGATAATTCAGGCGTATTTAGTACTTCCTCGTCATCTCTATCTAACATGGGTCACCTTTTATAGCTCTAATTCTTTATCAATCGTTTTTATACGCACGCGTTGTTGAACATTGTTTTTAATAAATTGTTCTGCCTGCTTGGCCAGTTCAGGATAGTCCTTTTTAAATGCATTCATAACGTGCGAATCAAGGGGTAGTTTATCAATTAAATTAATTAATTCTGTATTTTGTTGTGAGGTAAGCTGATTGCGTGCAAGCGCTTTGCTGTACGGCGAGAGCAAGCCTGCTAATGATTTGGCGCAGGATTCTGCGGTTGAAAGAAGACTATTAGCAATGTGACGTGCAATATCTGGATTTTCTTTGGTGAACTGACGCTCAAACGCATCGAGTTTTTGATTGTCCAATTGACTATTTCTTCCCATGACCTTATTCATTAGCGATTCAAGTGAGCGTTCTGATTTTCTCCATGGTTCATCCAACGATGGCGAGTTTATAGGTGTTTTTTCACTGGCAAGCCCACGTTGCCTTGCAAATTCACGTGTCATTTGAGTGTAATCAAGCGTTACATCTTTGGCGCGGTTGCGATTAAGCGCATGAACTAATGCCTTATCTTGGCCAAACAGGTCACGACTGACAAACAGTTCACAGCTTTTACGGTGACGGGTCATCGCGACATACGTTGAGTGGGCATCATAATGGGTTGTTGGCAACACATAGGCTCTGTCAACCGTCACACCCTGGGCTTTATACACAGTGGCTGCATAACCATGCTCCATGTGCTTGTAGTCATGGGTATTCACGTTAACGCGTTGAGGCGTCTTTTTTAAATCATCGGAGTCTTTAGCAACGGTGATAATACCCGATTTAGCATCAATCCGTTCAATGGTGCCTAAGGTGCCATTAATGACGCCTAGACGGTCTTCTCTTTTTAAGAAATAAACGCGATCATTGACTGCAAATGCGCGTTCTCCACGCGCCATGTTAAAGACAACATCTAAGCCTAATTCACCGTCGCGGCGCTTCATTCCGCGCGCCATGTCGTTGAGCTCTTTTACATCTTTTCGGGTATAGGCAAGCATAATCTGAGACTCGGAAGGGGATACAATGCGTACATCATTCCACTGCTCTATTAAGGCGTGTTTTGCCTCACTCGTTGTTTTAAACCGATGGATATGGTCATGGCTATCGTAGGCATAAAGCGCTTTATCAACCTCACCTCGTGCTAAATGAAGGGATGCGTCCACTTGCCAAGGCGTTGTTTGGCGTCTGATTTGGTTGAGTTCAATATATTGATAGTTTTCTGCAATCGAGCGAAAAGCCGCCCCCGCTTCAATGGCTTGCAGCTGTTGCCAATCACCAACTAATACTAATTTTGCACCAACATTTTGGGTTTCACGCGTTAAGCGCTCCATCGTGCGCGAACCGAGCATGCCTGCTTCATCCACCACTAAAATATCGCGTGCATTAAGTGTGAGCATGCCTTTATCTAAACGGTAAAAAAGGCTTGCAATCGTTCGAGATTCAATCCCTGAGCTATTCCTTAAATTAAGCGCTGCAATCCCAGAAAGAGCAGCCCCTTGTACGCGATACCCTGATTGCTCCCAAGCCTCACGAGCAGCACGTAAAAGGTAGCTTTTCCCGGTCCCTGCATAACCTAAAAGCGATTTTAAATCACCTGATGACGTCACATACTCAAGTGCCATGTCCTGTTCTTGGGATAACGTGCGGTTTGATTTGGCAGCGCGTATGGCCTTATCCGTGATTTCATGGCCCATTTGATGATGAAGTCTATCGGCATGATGCATCATGGATGATTCAATAGCCAACATCTCGCGTGTTGAAAAGCGCTCTTTTCCTTGAGAGTCAATCCCCAAAAAAAACAGGTCAGCAGAGGACTTAACACGCTCAAAGACTAAATTAAATTGGTTGGCATCTTCTGTGTAGCGGTTAATAAATCGGGCTAAATCCTGCAAGTTGAATGTGGATTGGTTTCGGGTAATTGCATTAAGTGCAATGTCAGGCCGTTCAAAAATCAGCTGGCCATTTTCACGTGCAATGCGTTGATGATCTGCTAAGCGAGCCATACGTTGCTCTGCAGCTTTTGAGCCAATTTTGTATTGGGGTTCTAACGCAATCCCTTGGGCTTGATAGCTGCGATGATCAACCCGTTGGTCGATGCCATGCAAGGCCAAATGACGATTTTCCAAATTAGCCCATTCTTCACGCCAGTGTTCTAAGAGTGCCTTATCATTCCAGCTTCTTTCTTTAAGACCAAATCCCTCAGCATGAGCTTGCCGCAAACTTAAAAGAATATGGGCATGAGGTTGAGTCAGTCCTTCATCATCTTTAGGGTTATGAAAACACACATCAGCCACCATGCCGCGGGTGACAAATTCGGTGTTAACAAACTCACGCACTAATTCAATATTCTGCTTAATGCTTAATTCACGAGGAAGAGCAAGCTGCACCTCCCGGGCAAGTTGGGCATCCTTACGCTTTTCACCAAGCTCAACTGCGTTCCATAATTGTGAGCGATCACTCATCCAACCAGGGGCGTTGGCAGGCAAGAAAATTTCTTTATAAACGACATCATTTTTATCGGTAAAATCGTAGATAACGCCTGTTCGCTCATCAACCAGATTTTCTCCAGAACGGTATGCGCTAGCGGCAACAATGCTTCGCCCTTGCGAGCGTGAAATGATTTGAGCACTGAAGCGATAGATGGCCATGTCCTTGTACCGAGTGAGTATCTTAGTAAGCATTGTTCTTATTAAGTTTTTTGAGAATATCAAAGCGCACGTTGCAAAGCAACGTATAAGCGCGCACTTCATTCGCTAGCGCGTATTTTAAGGTCGAAAGACATCATAATACTTTTTTATTTTTTATCTTCTCTTGAAACTTAGTGTAAATCTCGTAGAATCTTTTTTATGGATTCCTACTAATGCACAATGATGAGCGATAAACACTCACGGCTTGAAATACTCAAGAAAAAACAAGAACAGTTAAGAGTACAAATACAAAAACTGGAATCACTCGAAAAGTCACGGGAGCGAAAACGGGATACTCGCCGTAAAATTCTCATTGGCTCTTATTTCATTGATAAGGCTAGTCAGGAAGGAACGTTGTTTGATCTCTATGAACAAATGGATAAGTACATCAAACGAAATACCGATAGGGAATTATTTCATTTAGAGCCGCTTAAAGAAGAACAACGTGTTTCAGAAAGAGAAGAATTGAAATTACAGTAAACTTAAGGACTAAGGATGAAATGGATTAATTGTTTGTTTAAACCGTTTATATGGCTTTATAGCAAAACCAATTCAGTCGATGAAGAATTTTATTATTCGAATGCAGCTAAAAAAGACGAGATCCGAATCAATCCAGCAACGGGTCTTCCCATGAGAGGCGCTTTTGATGCGTCAGGTAATACCCTAGGCACCAGCTCATCTGATTGGAGTAATGACTACAGCCGAAGTCACGCCTCAAATTCTCGTTTTAATTCATTTAATAATCGATTTTAAATATATTAATGATGATTATAACGCTTTCTTAATTAACTTATTAGATAGCCTGGTTAAGCTTTTGTTAGACTATAAACATAAGGTTTGCCTAAGCTATTATTCATTATGCTATTGTCATTAATGACCCACCAATTCAATTTCTTTATAACAACCAGTCTATGTTATCAAAGTTACGCTTTATTGTTTTTAAGAATCGCATTATTTATGGTGGGTTCTACCCACTGTAAATAATGCGAAACGGGGGTATGGGGATCTCCCCATAAAACGTTACAGGTTAAGTAGCGTGAGAAGGGTAAGCCACCGAATAGTTTATACCCTTCTCTTAGACCATCAATAATCAAAAATTTAATTTAATATGGAAAAAATTTTTTCTATACATTTATCATTGTATGCTTCTTTAAGTAAATCGTCCCAGTTATTGGGAGGTTTTCCTTTTTTTAACATTCTTTCAAATACTGAATACGCATCAGTTTTTTTATTGTAAGCCCGTTTAGTATTCTCATCATTAACCCAGGCATAGATTATGATTTTTTTCTCTAGGCTAAATCTAAAAAATAATCTGTATTGTTGAAAAAATTTAGCGCGGAACCAATGTTTATTTTGATTACCCAACGTCTCGCCTAGCCGATATATGGAGGCGCTAGGATCGGTTGGAATTTTTTTAAAAGCTAACTCGGCAATAGCAGCTAATAGTTTTGCTTTATTTTTCAAATGAAATGTTGATGGATCTTTTTGTTTTATTTTCTCTATATCCTTTATCAAGCTATTAATCTGTTCCGTAAATATTGGATGTACCAAAATAATCCACCCATTGATAATAAGAGGTTCTATCATTTAGATTTACTCTGGGTGTGTTCTGGCTCTTCTACTTCTTCAGGTAAAGCTTCTTCTAAATCAAATTCAACATCTGCCACTAGCGATTCAATTCGACTTAATAAAGACTGATTTACGGGCTTTAAACGTTGCGGATTATGTTTCATATCTTCAGCAAGAAAGGCTAAGAAGCGATCTATCACAGGATCATGGTTATTATCGTTTATCTTTGAGATAACTACATTTCCATTGGGTTGAACAGTATATAATATTTTATCTCGTTTATTTAAATGTAGGGCTTTTCTGACAGCGTCAGGAATAGTAGTTTGATAACGATCGGTTAGAGTGGATTCAGTTTGTAATACATTAGCCATTGAAGTTCCCAAAATAACTTTATACTTGATGTAATGGTAATGCACTTGCATTACTTTGTCAAGGTTAAAACTTAATAATTAATGAATTGGTCAAAGACAAACTGATAAGTGCAAGGAGTTGAAGTGATTAATAAAATGAGCCAGATTATTATACTGGGTAGCTCCAGGAGTTTTGGAAATACCAGAAAGGCGGTAAATTCAATAATTGAGGAAGGTACTACTCCACTTATTGATCTTAATACTCTTGATATTAAACCGTACGATTATGAATATCGTAATCATACAGATAATTTTATGGCTTTAATTGAGCGCATTATTGAATTTGACACTCTGATCCTTGCAACCCCCGTCTATTGGTACATAATGAGTGCAACAATGAAGATTTTTATAGATAGAATTAGTGATCTTTTAGATATAAGGAAGGATTTAGGACGTAAGTTACGTGGGAAAAACCTATTTGTTATAGCCAGTTATACTACCTCATTACCTAAGGGATTTGAGGACGCTTTTGAACAGACTTGCCAGTATTTACGAATTAATTATTTGGGAACCAGTTATATTTACGGTGGTACTGATGATAAAACATTTTTAGAGCATAGCACTTTAGAATTATTAAAGGCCCAAGAAATTTTGAGATTGCCAACTCTTGATTAGTAAAATGTCTTGTTCTTAAATTTAGATAATTTCTAGGTGATAGTTCTCATTGCCAGTTTGGGCTGGATATGCGGTAAAACCCAAAGTAGGTTTGTTTATATTTGTAATTATCAAACTAAATATATATCTTTGCTTATTTTAGGCTTAGATCTAATTATCATCAAAATTAGACCTTAAATTAGAGCAACTCTATTAGCAAAAGACCAACTCCTTTCTTTTTTATTTAAATTAATGATATCTACCATAGTACTCTCTATTAAATATCTTGTTTACACAATAGCGCATAACAAGAGCATATGGGTACTGAAATGTATTGATTACCAAAATCATATATCATTATGAGTTAATGATATCATTCTCATCTAGTAGGAAGGCAAATGAAAATTGAAATACGCCAAGCAAGAGAGCGCGATTATTTTGACTGGATTGAAATGCGTAAGAGGCTATGGCCAGAGGCGAGTTTTGATGAATTGAAAGACCTGTTGCATCTAAAAAAAGCAAAAGATTTTGTATGTTATTTTGCAGAAGTAGATGGAAAGCTTGCTGGTTTTATTGAAATTGCACTGAGGCCTTATGCAAATGGTTGCTCTTCTTCACCTGTGGCTTTTGTTGAGGGAATTTGGGTTGATGAAGCCTTCCAAAAACAAGGTGTAGGGCGAATGCTGGCAGCAAAAGCAGAGGAGTGGACTCGGTCACATGGTATCAAAGAACTTGGCTCCGATACGCGTATTGAAAGTGAACAATCCATCCATGCACATAAAAAATGGGGATTTATTGAAACCGAGCGCGTAGTTTATTTTCGTAAAGATACAAGTTAGTTCGCCTATCTTGAATCTAAGTTCATTTTATTTGAAATACCCTTCTATTTTGGAAAGAGTTATATTTATTTATCAACCTAAGCAATCTAAATCACTTAGTTAATCTAAAAATGCTACAGCCATCTAAATCTTGCTATATAGCTATACTTTATACAAGGAAGCTAAGCTTAATAAAATTAATGGTAGGGACTATGTATATAAATGATATTTTTATTGAAAACATGGGCGCAATCGAGAAAATCCAACTATCTTCAGAGCAACTCCTGACAGAAGATAGGCGCCCTAAAGTTCTTATTTTTGTTGGAGAAAATGGCAGCGGTAAAACAACGCTACTCTCAAGTATAGTTGATGCACTCTATGAACTATCGAATAACTATTTTGATGATGTATTACCACAACAGGGAATAGGATATAAATATTTTAAGATGTCAGGTGCCCTAAATATTAGATTAGGCAAAGAATATGCATATTCATACATTCATTTTAAAAATAAAGATAAAAAATATGAGTATCTTGATAAGAATGGGAAATTAGATTTCACATTATGTAAAGCAAAAACGAATGGGTTACTTAGTTTGCGCTCCGATTCAAAAATAAATTCAAAAATTTCTACTACAACTAAAAATGACGATGAATTTGGAAAAGATTTTGAGCATAACTCTTATTGCTATTTTCCCTCTGATAGATACGAACTACCGTATTGGATAAATCGAGAACCTCTTGATACAAGCGAACAATTTAAAGATTTATTAAAATATAGCGGTAAGCTAGGTAGAAACATATTGATAAGGCGATGTTTAGAAGAAGTTAAGCAATGGATATTAGATGTATTTATAGATTCTAGAACTAATTTAAAATTTAACTCAGATGGAACAGCTACAACCACTACTAATATTAATGTTATACATATACTACAGCAAAGCATATCAAATATAGAGAAGATTATTTCCAAAATAATACAAAAAGATATCTGTATAAACTTGAATTTTAGAGGGCAATCTTCCTCACGAATTAAATTATTAGATAAATCTTCTGGTAAAGAATTTATACCAACATTAGATAATCTTTCTGCTGGCCAGAGTACTTTATTGGGAATCTTTATTACTATTATTATGTATTCTGATCGTAGCGATATATCAAAGAGCATACACTTAAATGAAATTGAAGGTATAGTAATTATTGATGAAGTAGATTTACATCTTCATATAGAACTTCAAAAGGAGGTTCTTCCACAATTAATTAAGCTTTTTCCTAAGGTTCAATTTATCATTACTACCCATTCCCCATTTTTTCTAGCAGGAATTTCCAAAGTTTTCGCAACAACTGAATGCTTGATGATTAATATGCCTGAAGGAAATATTATTGAACGAGCAGATGATTTTAAAGAATTTATAAAAGCTTATGAATTATTTAAAGAGATTACTAATAGCCATAAGGAAGAATTGGAGGTATTAAAAAGAATTATCGCCCAATCTTCAAAACCTTTAGTTGTTACTGAAGGAAAAACTGATTGGAAGCATTTAAAGGCAGCATTAAAAAAACTAGCCCCGCATTATCCGGATCTTGATATTGATTTTTTAGAATACGAAGAAGAATTAAACATGGGGTCTGTAGCTCTCCAAAAAATGGCAGACTATTTAAAAGTTATTCCTAATCAAAGAAAAATTATTTTCATTTTTGATAGAGATGAAGATCCATATGTAAAAAAATATGAATCGGAACCATTTAAATTTTTAGAAAATAGTATTTATGCTTTATGTATTCCTTCAATTAGTGATGAACTAAATAAAATTTCTATTGAATATTACTACAGTGATGCTGATTTAAAAACTAAGGATCAGCACGGAAGGCGTTTATTTGATGGACGAGAGTTTTTACCTAAAAGCGGCAATAGTAAATGTGGATGTTTTCAATTACAGGATAAAAATAATGCAGGCAAGCAAATTATAATAGATAAAGGAGTTTATGACAGTAAAGATTTGTCCTGGAGTAAATCTTTAGCTTTAAGCAAAAGCGACTTTGCAAACAATATCTTAAAGGGAGAGAAAAATTTCAATAATGTAAATTTTGATAATTTTCGAAAAATTTTAGATGTAATCAAAACCATTAGTTTAATTTAATAACGAATTATTATCATTAACTTAGCTTTTAACATTAAAATAAACTTTGATTAATATAAAGAGTTTGCGAACTAAATTTAAGGTTAAACTTAAAATTTTTGATAGGTCAATTGACGTGTCCACAAACCCATCCAAGTTAGTAATAAACTTCTGATAGGCAACTATTTAAATTTTAACTTGATTCAGAATACATTAGTTGGAATAAATTTGCTCTGGATTCTAGAATAACCTAATATTCTTTATCCTGATGCTAGATATCTAGTGAAAAACTTAGCTTTATGGTGTTGTATGAAATTAAAATATTTTCCAATTCTATTAATTATCCTTTGTACAAAATCTTTTGCTCTTCCATGGGATACAGAAACTAGAACCAATATTCCATTTAGATCAGAGAAGCCCTCAAAAATAACACAGCAGCAGATAGAGCGAATTTTTAATTTGTTAGAAAAGACTAACGCCAACCGTAAATTATTATCTAAAAATGTATTAAGCAACTTTTTTACAGATGATGTTGTTTATATAGTTAATGGGGTTACTGTTGCTACCGATATTGAAGGGCTTTCTAAAAGGTTGCAACGAGTTAGTTCTTTTTTAAAAAGCTATAGGATAAAGACACCTTTAATTTCGTTAGTTATTGCAAATAACCTTGCAAACATTACATACGAATTTACTGAGCAAAGAATTAATGGGCAGAAGTTTCATAATATAGCCTCAGTAGCGATAACCTATAAAGATAATAAAATATCTAAGTGGGATGCAATTCTTGAGCATACTAATAATTCAAGAAACTAGCATTTAGGGTTCAAGGTGTGTATTTCCTAATTTCTTCGAGGCTAAACTTACATAATCAAGCCTCCTTTAATGGTTTATTTTAATGATTTCAAACAGTCGCTTATTAAGTTTTATTTCTATTTTGTTTCTCTCTTTTTCTGTCTTTGGCGAGCCACTTAAAACCTTTACTCAGGCGAAAAAGCAAACACGAGTTCTATTTGCCCTTCAGCGAGAAACACTCTATTGCAAATGTAAGTTTGATGCTCGCCTTCAAGTTGATTTAAAAAGCTGTAACATGCAATCGGCGGCTAAATTAAAACGCGCACAGCGCGTGGAATGGGAACATATGATGCCAGCTGAAAATTTTGGCAATCACTTTGCTTGCTGGCGAGAACCCATTTGTATTAAGAAAAATGGGAAACGTTATAAAGGGAGAAAGTGTTGTGAAAAAACAGACAAACAATTTAGGCAAGCAGAAGCGGAGCTTTATAATCTATGGCCTGCTGTAGGTTTAGTTAATCAGGCTCGCTCTAATTATCGCTATAGTATGTTAGAAAACCATACCCTCTTTTATGGCTGCCCTATTACCATCGATAAAGCATCTCGTCGTGTTGAACCTGCTGATTTTGCTAAAGGTATTGTAGCTCGAGCCAATCTTTTTATGTCTGAAAAATATGGTATTCAATTAAGTGAAGCACAGCGAAATCTTTTTATCGCCTGGGATAAGCAATTTCCACCAGAGAAAAATGAAAAATGGTGGGCAGCAGCTGTTGCTAAAATAGAAGGCTATACAAATCCTTATATTACTAACCATGAATTAAAAACAAATTGCTCTTTATCAAAATAAACTTTGTTATCCATCATATCCCAACGGAGCGTAACAACTTACAGACCAAGTGAAGCTTGAGTCGGGGTATGTGGGTAACAAACACATTTAATTATTGAAATGGTTTATAAAATCAAAATAAATTATAGAAATTATAAATAATCATCTAACGCCTGTCTCGCTAACCTCAGTTCAATCAGCTGCCCAAACCATCTTGCCTCATCTAAATTAATTTTTAACAACAATACTTCGTCGGCTGTTTTATTAAATTTAATAAAATAATTACCCTGCTCTTTATAGATTTTATTAAGGATAAGACCATGCTTTTTCAAGTAGACTAAGCCATACGTTGCATCTTCAAGCGGTTTGTTTGGTGCAATAACAGCTAAGCTTTGATTAGGCCATGAGCTATGACAAAATTTTTGCCGAATAAAAAAAGAAAAACAATTTTCAGGATAGGTGCCAACTATAAGTTCATTGTCTAGAGCTTGCTTATAAAAGCAGAGTGTTTCTTGATTCCAGCTTAGAATGGGAAAATTCATAATGCTATCTATAGATTTATTATGGGATAGCTCTGTCTCTAATAACACGGGGACCGACACATTAAAAAAATCGGCTAATTTCTTCAGAAGCACGCTCCTTGGCTTTTTCGTTTTACCTGATAAAAGATGGTGCAAAGTGGGCTGAGGAATCTGCGTTTCCCTAGATAAGTTTAACGTGTTTAGATTATGGTTAATCATTAACGTATTTAAGTTTTTAACTAATTTATTGCTCATTAGAAAATTATTTTAAAATGAAGTTTAAATAATATTGTACCGCTTTGAGTAACGATACCTCCTTTCCTAAGTGGCCAACTTAAATTAATACGATTTTTCTAAGACAAAAATGGTATTAATTAATTGTCCTAAGCACTCTTCTCGCCGGCTTACTATTTTAAAGTCCATTGCTTGCCAGAATTTAAGTGCATTTTCATTTTGCTTTTGCACCACACAGCGCATCTTTTGCGGTGCTAATATGCCTTCTAGCGCGTGAAAGAATTGAGCGCCTAAACCTTGATGCTGGTAACTAGGATGAATAAAGAAGTAACCGGTAGTCCAGGTGTTTTTCTCAGGATAGTTAGCAATTAAATCAATCAAACCAACCAAATTATTTCTATCAAAAAATCCTAAGACAAACTTATCTTGATGAATATTTTTGGTTGGCGGACAAGCTTTTAGTAGTCCCAAGGCTGACCCTTTCTCACCTTCACACAATTGAAAAAAATCATCAAACAAGTTAAGAAAAGTTTGTATCTCTGGAAATGAATCTTTCGTTAGCTGTTTTACTTCAAATTGATTGACTTGAAAAGGAAATAAATTTTTAATCAACCCTGTCTCCTACCAAAATCCAGGAATGGTTCCTTTGGGCGACTCTTTAAGAGTATGGTTACATTCAGCTGGTTCTCCACAAGAACGCCCCTCATTTAAAGAAGCAACCCATTCAAAGCGGGCTTGCAAAGTAAGTCCTGTATAGTCTTGACGTAAATCATCGGGAAAACTTGCCTCCACAGGCTCTAAACAATAACAAAGGGTTTCTTTAAATTCGCCAAAAGCTTGCGAGCCAAATAATTGTTTTCGTCCTAAGTGCACCAGATAACGGTCTATACCTAGGGCCATTAATTGTTTTTGTGACGCATCACCTAATTCAACAGCACGTTTTGCCCATAGAAATGTTTGGTAATAATGGTCAGGAATATCGCCATGTTGAAATACGAGTGCTGCCGCTGCAAAATCTTGCGCTGATTGTAAACAACCTTCAGCAAAGATAGCACCTACACGTTGTCTTCGCTCTAAATCGTTTTTCAGTAGTTCAACAAACTCTTCTTCTGTTTTGCCTTCAAAATTTTCTCGCTCCTCTTGGTCTGAAACAACAATCGCTTGCAACTCTGCCGAACGCTCAGCCTGAATTTCAGGTTTATATAAACACGTATCCAGAGAAATATTTTTTGACTGAGCATCCAAAGCAAATGCGGTATGCGTGATATACACGACAGTCGCGGCAAGTAAATTCCTTATAACAACGTGCATCCTAAAAACTCTTATGAAAGCCAAACCGGTGGCAATAAAAAGAGTAAATGATAAGGGTAAACAAGATTGAAAGCGATACGCGTTGCACGTTGCCACATTTACAAGAAATGAACTTACGCCTACACTCAATAGACGGTCTATTTTAAAGAATGGCGATGGACGCCCTAATAACAATAAAAAAGAATAAAGAAGCGGTTACGAAAGCAACTATTATTGCTAAGTTTGATAACACGAGTACTAAATTAGCTCAACGTTTTCCGCTCTATGGTAGCAAAGTCGCTGCAGGATTTCCCTCGCCTGCTGATGATTATTTAGAGTTAACCCTCGATTTAAATGAGTACTTAATTAAACATCCAGCAGCCACCTTTATGGTAAGAGCCCAGGGCGATTCCATGCACGATGCAGGCATTCATAATTGGGGTATTGACCCCATTCGTGTCAAAATTTACGGTTTGTCGCTTAAATTTGCTCTGAAACCGTAAATTCTCCCACGTCCTCTATTTCCGGTTGAACAATAGTAGTATTCGTAAAATAGGTTCCCATTGTAATCAAATGTTTGTGCAGTAAAAGTGATATATGAGTTAATGTATTATCATTTATAACTTCGCCGTTGGTCTTAAGCTGGGCAATAATTTTTGTCATCTTCACTGTGTTCCAATACAATACAGCGTTCGATACTAGACTTAAGCAACTTGCTTTATTCATGATTTCTTCGTAGTCACCAACTTGAAATTTTCCTTGGTTTGCAAAGAAGATGCAGCGTGCTAATTGATGGCGATGTTCCCCTTTGTTTAATTGACGCTGTACTTTGTCTCTTAGGTCACTATCGGAGATGTATTGTAAAATATATTCTGTTTTAAGTATGCGACCTAATTGTGTAAATGCTTTTGATAGCTTGTCATAGGGTGAACCTTTCGATAACCGCCTAATAATTTCATGAGCGGGGCTTAACTTCTTTTTCAAAGAGGCTGCCACTCGTACCATTTGGTCAAACTGCTCTATCACTGGCTCAATAGAAGCAGTTTTAGTTAGCAGTGCATCTAATTCACCATAAGCAATTTCTTTATCAATACGATAAAGTTGCTGAGATTTTAAATCTTTAATTCTTGGCATAAATCGAATCCCAAGCAAATAACATAGTGCAAACACGTGCTCAGTGAAGCCTTCTGTATCTGTAGTATGTTCTTTAATGGCAAGAATTGTGTTGTTGCCTAACAAACCATCAATGACATAAAGCGATTCGCGTGGTGCGCATGAAATAGCTTGCGTATTAAGTACTGATAGTTGATTTGACGTATGCGTGTAGATACCAATCATTTTATCGTAGTAGCCCGCGTATCTTGGATAGTATGACGAAAGTAGACTACTTGCAGTAATAATAAATCGTTGCCCATCTGATGATGACATTTTGCCATCGCCGTAGTTTTGGCTTAAATCTAACTGAGTATGTTGATTTACCAATTCTGCATTAGCAGCTTTAATCGTTTCTTCCCGAATGCAGGTATCGGTCACATGGCGCATCATTTTTGCGGTGATATCGGATATGCAATTCTCCATGGTTGCAAGGCCAATATTAGTTGCTTGTGCCAGAATGCTAGCAATCAAGGTTTTATAAAAATTCTCTGGTCTCCCTTTTTGTCCATGAATTGGCGTAAAATGTTTAGTAAAGCCCGTTAGGTGATCAACTTCAATTAATAGTTGCTCTATTTTTATCTTCGGCATGTATGAATTGATCAGTGCTTGTAATCGCTCTGCATCATCGGGAATATCAATTTTGTCTTTTCTTTTTAGAAATAGATTGCCGTTTTTAATGTTAGCAAAATCATCGCCCTTAAAGCGGTTGGCAGCAACCATAGCTGAGCGATGAAAGTTTTCAACAATTTTGCCCACTGCAAGCTTTACATCTTGTGTAATCTCTAGCGCTTGATAACTATTTTCTTTTTCTTGCTGCCACTCATAATCTTGATAGATTAAATTCCAGAAAGAGGCATATTTGTTACTATGCTCGACGTATAAATCACCTGATCGAAAACCATCTTTAATAGCAACTGCAAGTCCCATTTCCCAAAGACTGCGTTTGATTTCTCCATTTTTATCTCGCATGGCAATGGTTAACTGCCCATCCATAAACCTGGTGTCCATGTCACTGGGTATCTTAGTCATTTCTTGCTTATCGAGCTTGCGGACCAGCTCAATTGATTGCTGTAATGAAGGGCTACCTTTTTCAAAAAGAAAGGGCAATTGAATAAAATCAGCAAAATAACGACGCATACTACTATAACGGTTTTGAAGGAGCTTAGCATAACCAAAACGGCTCAACACCTGGTATTCGTGCATATCGTTTCTAGCCCGCTGTAGGTCGGACTTTTGGGTTGAACGCGAATAAAGATCGCTAACTAATAAGTTGTAATCATCTTCTTGAACTAAAATAAAGTCAATAAAACGCTCGATCTTATCAATAGCTCGTTCATTTTTATGCTTATAAAGCTTCAAATTTTTAAGATGTGTGTTTCGGCATTCACGGCATACATTGGAAATGTATTGATCGTGTAATTGAATAAGGTAATCCATCAAGACTTTTTTTGACTCTGCCAAAAATAATACCATCAATGCATAACGCTTTGGTGGTTTAAAGCGTCTTATCTTGTAAGCATCATAATGCTTGGCAAGTTGATAAAGGTGTTTAACAAGATCCTGCTCTATGATGCTCATATCGACTATCGACAAATCTATTTTTTCAAGCTTTTGATAGCGTTGGAAATAGTCTTGCAGCACTGAAATACTACTGGAGCCTGGATATTCCTTAAATTTTTGGAACCACGTAATATCTTCATTAGGAATAATCTCAAGTGTCTCGTCAATCGCATGGATTAATGCTTCAGATAGCTGCTGATAAATTTGAGTAAATACTTTCTCTTGATGCTGTGAGCAAAAAGAATTGATTTCTCGCCTTAAATAATACAGCGTTGGCAAAACAACCTTATTAGCAATTAAAAAAGCTTCGGCCTCTGAGACTAGATTTTCTGGAATCAGCATCCCAGTCTGCATTTTTTGTTTTAACCAGTCGTAAAAGATGGCTTTGCTATCATTGAAAGGTTTGAAATTTAAATGGGAAAAAATTGATTTCTTGTAGTCAGTTCTCGTGGCATCGAGCCTGGGCAAATCGACCGTGCCCACGATATCTAAATTTAACAATTTACAAGCATGTCCAATAATACGCGTATCAAGCGTGTTAGGGTTATCCAGTAATTGACCAAATAATCTCAAGGCACAAACTTGCAGAAAACCCCATAATTGATACTGTTTCTTGAATTTTTTAATGAAAATCGAATCAGCTGCGCTTAAAGACCAATCGCGAATAATTTCATCTTCAGAAAGATTTGGCTGTCGTCTCACTAATAAATTAGCCTTGTTTTCTTAAGTATTGGTATAAGGTTTCCCGACTAATACCTAAATCGCATGCAATATGGCTTTTCTTATCACCATTGGCAACGCGAATTTTAATTTCGTCAATTTGTTCTTTTGAAAGCGCTGCTTTACGTCCTTTGTAGGCACCCCGTTTTTTTAGCAAGAGCAATGCCTTCCATTTGGCGCTCTTTAATGAGCGAGCGCTCAAATTCAGCAAAGGCGCCCATAACAGATAACAGTAACGTTGACATGGGTGAGTCTTCACCCGTAAAAGTTAACCCCTCTTTCAAAAACTCAATTTTAATTTGTTGGGAAGTCAAATGAGTCACGAGCCTTCGCAAGTCATCTAAATTACGTGCGAGTCTATCCATACTGTGAACAATAATAACATCACCATCACGAGCATAATCAAGCAAGGCTTCAAGTTGAGGACGGGCCGTATTTTTTTCCAGAGGCTTTATCAATAAATTTTTTATGTACGCTTATACCTTCAAGTTGCCTTTCTGGATTTTGATCAAAACTGCTGACTCGAATATAACCTATTTTCTTTCCTGACATTATTTTATCCATTAAAATACAAAAGTGTCAGGTTGAAGTTTAAGATGTACTTTGTCTCTTAGGTCACTATCGGAGATGTATTGTAAAATATATTCTGTTTTAAGTATGCGACCTAATTGTGTAAATGCTTTTGATAGCTTGTCATAGGGTGAACCTTTCGATAACCGCCTAATAATTTCATGAGCGGGGCTTAACTTCTTTTTCAAAGAGGCTGCCACTCGTACCATTTGGTCAAACTGCTCTATCACTGGCTCAATAGAAGCAGTTTTAGTTAGCAGTGCATCTAATTCACCATAAGCAATTTCTTTATCAATACGATAAAGTTGCTGAGATTTTAAATCTTTAATTCTTGGCATAAATCGAATCCCAAGCAAATAACATAGTGCAAACACGTGCTCAGTGAAGCCTTCTGTATCTGTAGTATGTTCTTTAATGGCAAGAATTGTGTTGTTGCCTAACAAACCATCAATGACATAAAGCGATTCGCGTGGTGCGCATGAAATAGCTTGCGTATTAAGTACTGATAGTTGATTTGACGTATGCGTGTAGATACCAATCATTTTATCGTAGTAGCCCGCGTATCTTGGATAGTATGACGAAAGTAGACTACTTGCAGTAATAATAAATCGTTGCCCATCTGATGATGACATTTTGCCATCGCCGTAGTTTTGGCTTAAATCTAACTGAGTATGTTGATTTACCAATTCTGCATTAGCAGCTTTAATCGTTTCTTCCCGAATGCAGGTATCGGTCACATGGCGCATCATTTTTGCGGTGATATCGGATATGCAATTCTCCATGGTTGCAAGGCCAATATTAGTTGCTTGTGCCAGAATGCTAGCAATCAAGGTTTTATAAAAATTCTCTGGTCTCCCTTTTTGTCCATGAATTGGCGTAAAATGTTTAGTAAAGCCCGTTAGGTGATCAACTTCAATTAATAGTTGCTCTATTTTTATCTTCGGCATGTATGAATTGATCAGTGCTTGTAATCGCTCTGCATCATCGGGAATATCAATTTTGTCTTTTCTTTTTAGAAATAGATTGCCGTTTTTAATGTTAGCAAAATCATCGCCCTTAAAGCGGTTGGCAGCAACCATAGCTGAGCGATGAAAGTTTTCAACAATTTTGCCCACTGCAAGCTTTACATCTTGTGTAATCTCTAGCGCTTGATAACTATTTTCTTTTTCTTGCTGCCACTCATAATCTTGATAGATTAAATTCCAGAAAGAGGCATATTTGTTACTATGCTCGACGTATAAATCACCTGATCGAAAACCATCTTTAATAGCAACTGCAAGTCCCATTTCCCAAAGACTGCGTTTGATTTCTCCATTTTTATCTCGCATGGCAATGGTTAACTGCCCATCCATAAACCTGGTGTCCATGTCACTGGGTATCTTAGTCATTTCTTGCTTATCGAGCTTGCGGACCAGCTCAATTGATTGCTGTAATGAAGGGCTACCTTTTTCAAAAAGAAAGGGCAATTGAATAAAATCAGCAAAATAACGACGCATACTACTATAACGGTTTTGAAGGAGCTTAGCATAACCAAAACGGCTCAACACCTGGTATTCGTGCATATCGTTTCTAGCCCGCTGTAGGTCGGACTTTTGGGTTGAACGCGAATAAAGATCGCTAACTAATAAGTTGTAATCATCTTCTTGAACTAAAATAAAGTCAATAAAACGCTCGATCTTATCAATAGCTCGTTCATTTTTATGCTTATAAAGCTTCAAATTTTTAAGATGTGTGTTTCGGCATTCACGGCATACATTGGAAATGTATTGATCGTGTAATTGAATAAGGTAATCCATCAAGACTTTTTTTGACTCTGCCAAAAATAATACCATCAATGCATAACGCTTTGGTGGTTTAAAGCGTCTTATCTTGTAAGCATCATAATGCTTGGCAAGTTGATAAAGGTGTTTAACAAGATCCTGCTCTATGATGCTCATATCGACTATCGACAAATCTATTTTTTCAAGCTTTTGATAGCGTTGGAAATAGTCTTGCAGCACTGAAATACTACTGGAGCCTGGATATTCCTTAAATTTTTGGAACCACGTAATATCTTCATTAGGAATAATCTCAAGTGTCTCGTCAATCGCATGGATTAATGCTTCAGATAGCTGCTGATAAATTTGAGTAAATACTTTCTCTTGATGCTGTGAGCAAAAAGAATTGATTTCTCGCCTTAAATAATACAGCGTTGGCAAAACAACCTTATTAGCAATTAAAAAAGCTTCGGCCTCTGAGACTAGATTTTCTGGAATCAGCATCCCAGTCTGCATTTTTTGTTTTAACCAGTCGTAAAAGATGGCTTTGCTATCATTGAAAGGTTTGAAATTTAAATGGGAAAAAATTGATTTCTTGTAGTCAGTTCTCGTGGCATCGAGCCTGGGCAAATCGACCGTGCCCACGATATCTAAATTTAACAATTTACAAGCATGTCCAATAATACGCGTATCAAGCGTGTTAGGGTTATCCAGTAATTGACCAAATAATCTCAAGGCACAAACTTGCAGAAAACCCCATAATTGATACTGTTTCTTGAATTTTTTAATGAAAATCGAATCAGCTGCGCTTAAAGACCAATCGCGAATAATTTCATCTTCAGAAAGATTTGGCTGTCGTCTCACTAATAAATTAGCCTTGTTTTCTTAAGTATTGGTATAAGGTTTCCCGACTAATACCTAAATCGCATGCAATATGGCTTTTCTTATCACCATTGGCAACGCGAATTTTAATTTCGTCAATTTGTTCTTTTGAAAGCGCTGCTTTACGTCCTTTGTAGGCACCCCGTTTTTTAGCAAGAGCAATGCCTTCCATTTGGCGCTCTTTAATGAGCGAGCGCTCAAATTCAGCAAAGGCGCCCATAACAGATAACAGTAACGTTGACATGGGTGAGTCTTCACCCGTAAAAGTTAACCCCTCTTTCAAAAACTCAATTTTAATTTGTTGGGAAGTCAAATGAGTCACGAGCCTTCGCAAGTCATCTAAATTACGTGCGAGTCTATCCATACTGTGAACAATAATAACATCACCATCACGAGCATAATCAAGCAAGGCTTCAAGTTGAGGACGGGCCGTATTTTTTCCAGAGGCTTTATCAATAAATTTTTTATGTACGCTTATACCTTCAAGTTGCCTTTCTGGATTTTGATCAAAACTGCTGACTCGAATATAACCTATTTTCTTTCCTGACATTATTTTATCCATTAAAATACAAAAGTGTCAGGTTGAAGTTTAAGAGGTTAATATGGATGTGTCAATTAAATTAATTATTAACCCTAAATTGACATATAAAGCTATTTATATCTGACGTCAGTTTAGAGTACACTTCAAGATGACAGCAAAGAGAGATGAGTATGACTACTGAAATTATTATTCGGCAATATATACCTAATGATGCCCAAGATTTAACCAATATTTATTACTACACCATCCATAATATTAATATTCAGGATTACTCTGAAGAGCAGGTTAATGCCTGGGCGCCTTCTTTCTCTCTAGAATTAACTGGGTGGCAGAAAAAATGGGAAACGATTAAGCCTCTCGTTGCGTTGATAAATAATAAAATAGTTGGCTTTGCAGAGTTTGAACCCGATGGTCACATCGATTGCTTTTATGTTCATCATGAATATCAAGGTCTTGGTGTAGGTTCTTCATTAATGAATGAGGTTTTTAATAAGGCAAATGTTTTGAATCTAAAATGAGTGTTTGCTGAAGTAAGCATTACAGCAAAACCATTTTTTGAATCAAAAGGTTTTAAAGTCCTTGAACAACAAACGGTGGAAATTAGAGGCGTAAAACTTACAAATTTTATTATGGAAAATATCAAACCGTAAATTTTGACACGAATGGGGGCGTTACCCCTCTTACTGCTTTTGAGCAAAAATAAAGTTATAAAATTTTATATTAACACTTTAGTAGACATCTATTTTTATCAGTTAACTAAATTTTGCGTAGAGTAATTTGATTCTCAAAACAGACTTTCTAGTGTAAGTCACTCTAATGCCATTCATAAGAATACATCACTTAATATTGCTTGGGAGGGCACCCCCATAAGGAAAACCTGCTTTTTTAATTTATTAGTCGTCTCTTTAGGACCACAGACATAAACATGGGTTGCTTTAGGATTATTTAAATGCATTACTATTCTTTTTTCTATGGACGCTTCTGGATAACAACCTCCTTGAGTTTGAAGAACACAGGGGTCATAAACAAAAGAGGAAAATACGGAGGATAACCTTCTTAACTCTTCAGAGTAGTAAATGTCCTCATCAGTAAGCCCACCATGAACTAAAGTAATTAATCCTTGATGGTTGTGGCTAAGGGCACTTTTAAGAATGGCAATAAGTGGCGCAAGCCCGGTACCCGTTCCTGCTAGTAATATATCAAAAGCTAATTGTTTTGGATTGTAGTAGAAACAACGACCAAAGGGGCCTCTAAGTTTAACTACAGTATCTTTTGTTGCCGAATTCATTAGCCATTGCCCCATTTTCCCATGAGGATAAACTTTAATATGCAACTCGATAAAGCTTTCTTGTAAAGGTAAATTAGCAATTGAATAGCTTCGGGTCGTGCCTTGAAAGTTAATTAGGCTAAGGTATTGACCTGGAATCCAGCCCTCTAAATTATCTACACCAAGCTTAACTTGAACTATATTATAATTGAGTCGTTTAACTTCTAATATTTTTGCGGAAATCTCACACTCATCACTGTCTGGTATAATCAACTGAAGCGCTGTGTCTGGCTTTGCTAAACAGGCTAAGAAATAGCCTTGCGATTTAAGTGTTTCTGGTATCCCTTCCTGCCAAGAGGAATGAATTAAGCCATCTTTTGCTTTAATTAAACAAGATTGACAGACACCCACCTGACAAGAATTAGGATAATCCACACCATGACGTAGAAGGCACTGTAATACATTTTCCTCAGGTGCCAAGGCATAAGATTGATTGTTAAAATCGAAAGTGCTCATAAGCGTCCCAATACGTCATCTCGAACACTATTGGCAATAGCAGCCACTTCTTTAATATCTTCTGCGCCAACGCCTAATTCTTTAAGTGTTGCACCTAAATGTTCAATAACAATATCGACATGGGTGTCATTTAATCCGCGCCTGAGTAGATGGTTATGCCCGTCACGCATATTTTTGCCACTATAGCGAGTAGGGCCGCCAAATACCATCGTTAAAAAACCTTTTTGTTTTAAGATTTGGTGCTCCATATCAATGTCTTCAAAAAAATGACTGACACGGTCATCTAGTAACATTTTTCTGTAAAAAATATCAACGGCTGCATTGACTGCCTGCTGCCCTCCTAGGCGATCAAATAATGATTTAGACATAGCAAACCCATAAAGATGTATTTGCAATACATCTTATAAAAAGAAATAATTAGCGTCAACAAATAAGTAGGAATGAATCATGCAACTTACTCAATTCACGGATTATTCTTTAAGAGCCTTAATTTATATCGCCATTAAAAAGGGAGCATGTACCATTAAAGAGATTACGGAAGCTTATGCTATTTCTAGCCACCATATGGTCAAAATTATTCATAATTTAGCGAAAATTGGTCTACTGAAAACCACACGTGGCAAAAAGGGCGGTATTTTAATGGCAGTAGAACCTAAAACTATTAACTTAGGCCACCTTATTGTTCAATTAGAGCCTCATCTTGATTTAGTGCCCTGCTTTAATAAAGAAAAAACTAACTGCTGTATTGCACCGGTATGTAAATTAAAAAGTATACTGCATGACGCGCAAAGGGCTTTTATGATGGTGTTAGAACGCTATACTTTAGCTGACGTACTACATAATCCTACTGAGCTAACTATTTTATTGAACATAAGTTTGTGATTTTAAGAAAAATTGGGGGTAATATCTTTTAAAAATACAAGATTAGTTACCCCTTTTGTTAAGATACACTTACCCCGGTGCTTTCTTTGACAGCCTGTTTTTCTAAGAAAAATTTCAGTTTTCCATGGCTATCAATTTCGGTTTTTTTATAGCACACTAATTAACTGTATTTAGAATTCATATTACCTTTTATTTCCAGCTCTCGGGTTAAGCCTAGCTTTTATGGTCACTTTTATTAGCAAATTCTGGTTTAAGTTTAGTTAAAATAGTGCCTTCACTTGCCAGCTTATCAGCGAGCTTATGATTCACATCCCGATGCTCTGCCTCATCATTACGAACGGCTACCAACACCTCACGTAATCGCGCATCGTCTTCTAAACTCCAATAATTCTTAGCCATATCTGGAGCAGGGCAATTTTCAATTCGACCTGCATCTAATTCTTGTAAATAATGGGTATAACTAACCACAGCCTCTTCTTCAAGGTAGCCCACAAAACGATGCGCAGTTTTAGAAGAAAGTACATACATAACTAAATATAAAATCACAAAAATAGCCTGAGCTATAAAAATAATGAAGCGTTCAAACCAATTAGGTTTAGCTATATACATAAAGGTAATTAAGTGCATCCGCTCATTTTCAGCTTCATCCAATAATGTTTTAATCCAACCTTCATCATTTTTAATTTTTCTTAAGCAACGTAAATGCAATAAAGCAGCTCCTACCATACCTGGTACAGCTGCAACGGTTTCAAGTACTATTGCTCGATTTCCATAGCGCTTTTGAAAAAAGGTATCTGCAAAAAATCGAAAAAATTTCACCAGGCCAAAAGCGATTTTATCACTGATAGTTTTAGCGGGTTGATGGGTTTCTGGCATAATAAGCTCCCTAACGGTAGGTTCTTCAGCCCCATTATATTAAAGATGTATTTTAAATACAACTTTAATATATTAAATAGATTGAGGCTTGAAAAATAAATAAAAAAAGGACCGATAGGGTTTTCGAAAATAATTATCTCCAATTAATAATCTAGATTTTTAAAAGCTAAAAGCCAAAAATAACTATTTCTTCATGATTTTCTTTAATCTTATAGATTGTATATAATAAAAAGATAAAATTTTAATGTTAATGCCAATAAAACTACTTTAACCTTATTCTTTAATATAATGAAAGTTTCTTTTTTTAGTACACAACTATATGAACGGTCTATTTTTGACGAAATAAATCAACTCCACCACCATGAAATTAATTATTTTGATTTTCATCTGAATTCAGAAAGCATTGGAGCCGTTGCACCGACGGATGTAGTCTGTTGCTTCGTAAATGATTCCATTACTTCTAAAGTAATTGATGGACTTTATGAGCGGGGTGTGCAGTTAATTGCTTTACGTTCTGCATGATATAATCATGTTGATTATACTTATGCCCAGCAAAAAGGGATCCAGGTATGCCGGGTTCCCTCTTATTCGCCACAAGCAATTGCAGAACATACCATAGCATTAATTTTATGCCTTAATAGAAGAATTCATCATGCCCATAATAGAGTACGAGAAGGTGACTTCTCCCTCAATGGACTAATGGGATTTAACTTATACAAGAAAACGGTAGGGATTATTGGTGCAGGAAAAATAGGAACTGCATTAGTCAAAATTCTTAATGGCTTTGGCTGCAAAATCCTTGTATTTGATCCACAACAAAATGACGAGTGCATAAAGCTTGGCGTCAACTATACGAGTTTAGATAAGTTATTGGAAAATTCAGATATAGTCAGTTTACACTGTCCCTTAAATGACAATACATTCCATATAATTGATTCTCAAGCCTTAAAAAAAATGAAACAAGGGGCAATGCTTATTAATACCGGCCGAGGCAAACTGGTGGATACAAAAGCAGTTATTGTGGCCCTAAAAAGCAAAAAGTTAGGTTATCTTGGAATTGATGTCTATGAAGAAGAGGAATCATTGTTTTTTGAAAATCATTCCTACGAAATCATTAATGATGATGTATTTTGTAGGCTGCAAACTTTTCCAAATGTGCTCATTACCGGCCATCAAGGTTTTTTTACAGAAGAGGCAATACACAATATTACTTCAACAACATTAGAAAATATAAGTAATTTTGAAAAAAATTCAGGTCCAATTTATTGGGTCACCACATCAACGCATAAGTCTAAAATCTGTGAATAGCATATCTAACAATATTAACCACTTAATTAGTGAGGCTAATTTATATTTTAATGAGACTCAATCTATTCTATCACCCCGGCACTAAATTGTAACAATAGCATTATAGGGGTATACTGGATGGATTTTTGGTATTAAACGTATAAGCATGGACAACAGGAATCTAACGGTCAAAGAGTTACAAATATTGCGACGCAAGGCGGTCGAGGCGGTGATAAAAGAAGGGATAACCCAATCAAAAGCGGCGACTTCATTTGGTTTTACGCCATCGACGATGAGCCGGTACATTAAAGCCTATAGACTGAATGGGGAAGCGAGTTTTAATTATAAACGCCGTGGGGTTGCTCGGTTGACTAACCGCTATTTATCAGAAGAGCAATCGAGCGAACTGATAGCGATTTTATTAAGCAAGACACCAGATGAAGTAGGCCTTGAGCAGACGTTATGGAATAGTAAGGTTATCAGGCATTTTATCGCGATAAGATTTTCAATTCACTATAGCGAACGTGGGATAAGGAAGCTCATGAGCTCAATGGGCTTTTCAAGTCAAAAACCCATCAAACGTGCTTATCAACAAAATGCGGATAAGGTGAAGAGGTGGTTGACTGAAATCTACCCTGCTATTAAAGCAAGAGCCAGCAAAGAAGGCGCAAGAATCTATTTTGCTGATGAAATGGGCATTCAATCGACTGATAATCGTGGCAGAACCTATGGTTTGGTTGGCAAAACACCGGTGATTAAAAAGTCAGGTTCTCGATTTAAAGCCAATCTGTTAGCTGCCATTAGCCCGCAGGGATTCATGAGTTGGATGGTCTTTACAGACACCTGCGATAGTCAAAAATTTATCGAATTTTTGAGTCGTATGCGCCGCCAAATCAAGCAAAAAATCTTCTTAATTGTAGATAACCTTAAAGTCCATCACAGTAAAAAAGTACAACACTACATCAATCAGTTTAAAGAGGACATTGAAATTTTTTTTGCCCCCTTATAGCCCTGAGCTCAACCCTCAGGAGTTAGTCAATCAAGATGTCAAAGCAAATTGCAATCACTTTAGAGCATTAAAAACCATTGAAGACTTGACGATAAACATTCGCTATTATTTGACAAAAATTCAATTTAATCCTGATAAAATCATGAGCTTCTTTAAGAAAAAAGAAGTGGCTTATGCAGCAGTATAATTATTGTTACAATTTAGTGCCGAGGTAATAATAAATCAACTAAAGTATCAGGAATACTTAAAACGCGAATTCTGTTTAAGCAGCTATTAATGCATATCGCTCATTGTCATTAAGCTTAAGAGCAGGTTTATTAGGATGTAGTGCATAAGCAATACAGGAAGCAATCATATTAGCAAAGCCATTAATAGGATTACGGTGTCTAGTATGTTCAAGATGAAAGACATTTTTAAGCAGGTTATTAGTACTTTCAATAAGGCCACGTTTACGTAGTAAAATCTTATCCATAAGGGGCATAAGCTTATTTTTCATTCGCTTTCTAATCCCTGTAATCAATTGCAAGCCTCTATCGAGTAGGGTCTGGTTGGGCTTTTGATCAATATATCCTTTGTCAGCAAATAGCTTTCCAATCATATCACGTGTCATCTGCTCTACTGGTTTTCGGTCATCACAATTACCTGGGGTTAGTTTGCAAGCACATAATTGTCCCTGACTATTAGAAATAAGGTGCAGTTTAAACCCATAAAACCACCCTTTAGTCGTTTTTCCAAGTTTTGCAAAATCTCGAAAAATAGCGTGGCTCGATGTCCTTTTGTTATGGCAAACAGCAAAGGAGGTTAAATCAATAAAGCCTAGGCCATCAAAGGGGACACAAAGACTTTGTAAAAAAGCACATAAAGGAACAAACATCCTTGGCAGTCTTGCTATAAATCGCGTATACGATAGCGCTTTAGGAAAAGCTTTTCTTAAATGCCCTTGTAAAACTTCTCTATGATAATAGTGCTTGAAATCTCGATAACCGGATGTTTGAAATAATAGATAAATGGTTAGGAATTCACTTTCACTTAAGTTGCCTGACCGTTTACGTTGACGCTTGCCATCAGCTAAAAGCATCTTTTCCCACAAAGGTATAAATGCTTGACAAAAATCATCGACAAGACAGAATATTTCCTCTAAATTCATTGTAGGCCTCCAGATCATTTTTATTGTTTCCGCAACGAATTTGATCATAGGGAGGCCTTTTTTTCAATTACTCCTTAAGCAGAATTCGCGTTTTATAAAAGTGCTAAAATAACTATTTAAATTTTAGGGTATCTAATTTCATGTTAGATAAAGCTCTTGGGGTGGTTAAATGGTTTAAGGAGGATGAAGGATTTGGCTTTATTGAAAGTCGTGCCAAGATTATTTTGTTCATGTTAGCGCAATTTCAAACAACTGGTTTTAAAAGCTTAACTGAAGGTGAGCGGGTTAGCTTTATCATTGGCCAAGGAAGAAAAGGCTTGCAAGTTGAGGTGATTTAATTTTAAACCTCCACTTATCTAATTTGCCAATACCAAATTTAGCACATTAACTTTTTAAACCTACTTAAATAATCAAGTTTAAAAAAAAACTAAACTGAATATAACCTTGCCTCAATCTAAAAAGCAGAATTGATCAATATGACATCTCTATTTATTTTTACCATAAACCAATAAGAATGAATGGTGCCTTTCGTAATGAAGTTTGTTGTTACAGCTAACGATGTTTGATAGGATTATTTCATCCTAAAGCAACGGAATGTTACATTAATGTTTAAGCCAATACTAAGCGTTTTACTTATTGCCATAAGCCCACTTTCATGGTCTGTCGATAAAAATGACACCAATCCAATCACTGTTTTTATAGCAAAAAAAATTATTACTATGGACCCTGCGTGGCCCACGGCAACAGCCGTGGCTGTTAAAGATGGTAAGATTTTATCTGTTGGATCATTAGACGATCTAAAACCATGGTTAACGACTTATCCTTATAAACTTGATAAAACATTTGAACAAAAAATTTTGCTGCCGGGCTTTATTGAGCCTCATGGTCACCCCTTAATTGGCGGTACAGCCATGTCGCGCCCCTTGCTCACTTACCTACCTACACCTAATCCTTATGGGCCACCTTTTCCTGGCGTAAAAACCAAAGCGCAAGCAATGGACAGATTAAAAAAATATGTAGCAGACCATAAAGACCCTAACAAACCTCTTTTAGTATGGGGTTATGACATCATTGCTATGGGAAGCTCATTAGATGCGAATGAATTAGACAAGGTGTCGCCTACGCTTCCGCTTATTGTATGGGACGCTTCAGAACATATTGCTTTTGCTAATACAGCGGCTCTCAACGCTTTTCACATCACCAGCAACGATAGGCAAATTGATGGGCTTAAATTAACTAAAAAGGGTCAACCTAACGGCCAGTTTTATGGCGTTACCGCAGCTACCTTTATTCTAAAAAAAGTCTTTGCTGCAACAACAACACCAGAAGATGCCTATAAAAATGTGAAGTTCTTAATGGATTTAAGTCATCGTAATGGCATTACCACCACTACTGAATTAACCTTTGGTATCATCGATTTTCAATTGGAGCATGCGCTTTATAATAAGTATTTTAATAATCCCAAAACGCCCATGCGTTTAGTGGCTATTACCGATGCAGTAAGTGCCAGTCGGGATAAAAAAGACCAAGCTGTTGATTTTGTAAAAAGCTTACAAAAAGAAAGTACGGATAAATTAATGTTTAAGGGCGTTAAGTTTTTTTCTGATGATGCCTTTGTAAGTTTGAATATGGTAGTAGAAAATCCGGGCTACATCGATGGGCATCAAGGTCAATACATCACCCCGCCTAATCAGCTTGCTGCGGTTATTTCTCCATGGTGGGATGCAGGATTCAATATTCATGTTCATTCCAATGGCAATGGTGGAAACGCTTCTACCATTCGTGCCCTTGCCGAGCTTATGCAACGAAAACCGCGGTTTGACCATCGCTTTTCTGTAGAACACTATGGCATCTCAACCCCCGCTATGGCTAAAACCCTTAAACAATTAGGCGGCGTTGTGAGTGTCAATCCTAGTTATTTGTATGCTCGCGCTGAAATAAATGAAGCAAAAATTGGGACTGAGCGCGCTGATACCGCAGCCGCTTTTCATACGCTGGTGAGCGCAGGGGTACCCACTTCTCTCCACTCCGATACCCCTGTTTCCTCCCCTGAACCTCTTAAAGAAGTTTGGATGGTTGTTAATCGGTTTGGTCTTTCAGGAAAAGGCCACGGACCGGCTGAACGCGTAAGCCTGAATCAGGCTTTACGTATGATTACCATCGATGCAGCGTATACCTTAGGCGTGGATGATAAAATTGGCAGTATTACGCCTGGTAAATGGGCCGATTTTGCAGTCCTTGATAACGATCCTTATACAACACCGCCCACTGATTTAAAAGACATTCCGGTGTGGGGAACGGTTGTTAGCGGAAAGATTTATGCTGCTAATGATTACCGCTATTAAAGGTTAAATAGTAATTACAAAAATGGCACTAATGTCATTTAAATTAACTTTTGGCTTTTAAAACATCGCTTTAAAACCTAACACGGGGCCTTTAATAGCCATGTCCCAAAGGTAATAGTTTAGTTTATGTCCGGTGGAAAAGTATTGATGTAAATAACGATACCCCACATATAAGGTTACATTATTAAATAATAATGGGTTGACTGGTTGATAACCTAAGTAAGCTTGTGCATCATAACTATGATGGGAATGAACTTTACCTGCATCAGCCTCGGCAATAAAATGAATCCGAGGTTTTAGAGGAACTGTTACTCGCGCACCAACGATTGGATCGGTCCATAATTTATTATCTTTAAAAGCAAAATGACCAAGTGTGACGTTAGTATCATTAAAGGTAGCTCTTGCGCCAGCTAATAACTCTAAAGTGAGGTCAGGACTTGGCGTATCAAAAACCGGTTTTAAGAAAAAAGTATAAGACAATCCGCCACTAACAATACCGAAATTATTACGTGCTCTAACACGTATCTTATGAAAGTCATGATTATCTTTATGAAAATCGTGACTATCTTCCAAAACAGAGTATAAGGCATTACCAAATAAACCCCATCTATTTTGATGCACATTCACAAAAAGCATGCCCCCACCTTCAAAATGCTTCATCAAGTCAAAAAATGACTGCGAAATAGAAACTCTTTTAGGACCCACCTGAACGGTGCCTTGCATGCTGGTAGCCCAAAGGTAGGGTGCTACATCCACTTGCACAGTATCCAAAGCAGAAGCAAAGGACATAGTAGTTGTCATTATTAACGCCAATAAACTTCTGCAAAAGCAATTTAAATTCATTAACCTCATCCTTTAGTTTGTTAATTTATTAATTATTTTCATGGCATACATGAGCATTTACCGTGATTTAGGTAACGACTATCTCTATTAAAAATAGCTTTTTATAACCAATAACTAGGTATTAGAATAAGCGTTTAAATATAAAATATAAATAAACAGTGTGTTCGAAACAGTTGATTAAATAGTTTTAACAAAAAGCAATTAATAAGTAAGTCAATTACAGTATCATACATCCCTGATAATCAATAAAATCAGTTCTTTAACACGTTAGAGCCACAGGTCATTGAGATTGGCATTATTATTAAGCTACCTAAGCCTATTGAGCAAATGGCGGCTCATTTTAATCAGTTAATCGCAACGCTTATGCCAGAAAAAGAAAATATTCAAACACGTTATCATATTAGTTTGTTCCAAGGTCGGTTTCTATTAAGTGCGGTTGACGAGCTACTCTTTAAGATTAAGCACATTTTAGAAAACTTTAATTTTTTAGACATTGCAATGAAAGAAGAACTTAAAGCTACAAAAAGACATGTGTTTTGGGAGATCCAACCAAGTAGCGCATTGCAATTATTACATCATAATATTGTTAAGGTGTGCTTACCTTACCGGCAAGGGATGTTGCAGCAATTTAAAGACCGATACCCTACTATGTCGTTAGAGGAGCAACAACAATTAGATAAATTTGGCGTCATAAGTGCAGAAGATAAATTTAATCCCCACATCACTCTTTTTTATCATTCAAATGGCGATAAACGAGTCAATGAGTTAGTTAATCAGCCTTTAGACCACAAAGACTGTTTAAAGCTACAACCCTATCATCAACCGAGTAGTCCTAGGACAACTAGGTTATTATGGCCAAGTTATTAAAATCATGAGCGATATTTCTAGAGAAAATTACCAATTAGACCATACCCGGTTAGTTTAAATAGGTACGTAACTAGTTAATGATTATAGAGTAGAAGACGATTTTACTACTTGCTTAAAAAGCATATTAGAAAAGGGTTTAAGGATAAAGCCTCCATCATTTTTGTTAGTACTTGCTAAGAGATTATCCTTTTGCATCTGCGCAATCAGCTGTGCTCTTATATCCCCTTTATCATCGATAACAGCACGCTTCATATGCCAGCGCCAGAACGTGCGCTCAGCTATAGGCTCTTTAGCAAGTAACACCACCTTTTGGTGACGCCTATCTTGTAAAATACACTGATAAACGCTTTCAAGCGACTCAAGTCTTCCCTCGAGTAGTTGATAGAAATGCTCATTAGAGTAAACTAAAAGACCGCTTAATTGATGGGTAAAGTTTTTGAAACGACAAAGCTTGGCTAATTGAGTAAGCGCTTGGTCAGTTAATGGTTTTTTAACTTGGCTCTTAAACAGAAGTTGGTATAACGCAGACATCTAACATCAATAAAAATCATTTAGATTTAAACGTTATTATCTTATGAAAAGGAAGACAACGCAATACGTCTTAATGAACCTTATACGTTGTTCATGCTAGTCTATTTAGGTGCCTCACGCAATTGCTCACCTTCGGTAATTAAGCTAAGATAATTTTAAAAAAAGCGCACAATAAGCCTTCTAAATTGTTTCTGTTAATTTTCTTTCTATTCCCAGGTTATTGCGCGCTCGTCACGCTTAAGGAATAGCTCATTACTATGAACCAAAGAACCCTCTACATCGCACATTTGCCCTTTTCGGCCACGGCACATGATATTGAAACGGCATTTTGTAAATACGGTAAAATCGTTGAGTTTGATTTGGTGAAAGACCGCTTTACCGGTCAGTCAAAAGGGATAGCGTTTATCACCTTCTCTTCGCAAGAGGAAGCCGAAAAGGCATTAAGCATGAATGGCAAACAGTGGCTGGGGCGAACCTTAAAAGTGACTCAGGTACAAAGCCGTGTTGTTGAGTCAATTACGCCTAATACATCAACCGATGAGTCTCGTCTGTTTAACGCCGAGCCTAGATAAATACTAATGACTAAACTAGCGCATTAATTATTAATAGAATGCTTATTTTTATACATATTGCAATCTGCAAGATGAATTAATTTATCTATTCTCGTTTTAGTGGTTATTTTTTCAATGTGAATTCCTGCACTCATTGAAACTTCTAATGGGTTCTCTAAATCGTGATTAACTTTATTGATAATAGTATTAATCTTTTCGTAAAAAAAGCTAGACAGTGTATGCTGCGTTAAACAAGCAAAGCAAAACTCATCGCCGCCAAAACGTGCAATAATGTCATAGTCTCTAAATTCAATAGCGCAATGTAAGCCAATAAGCTTTAAAATTTTATTCCCTTTAACATGGCCATATTGGTCATTAATTTGTTTAAAAGAATTGATATCTGCAATACCAATCGCAAGATATAAATTTTGTTTTTTTCCTCTTACAAGAAGATCATTAATTTTTGCAAAAAAACCTCTGTAGTTATCTAATCCTGTTAACTCATCATGGTCAGCAAGGTAAGCAATCTGTTGTTTCTGTAAAAATTCATGGGTTACGTCTTTTTGGATGCCAATATAATACGATACGGTTTTATCAGCTTCTATAATAGGCGCAAGACTCAATTCATTTAAAAATAATGAACCATCCTTTTTAACATTTTTTAAAACAACACGGCATTTTTTATGGCTGTTTAACGCGTTGCGAATCTTTAAAACTTCAGGCTGTTGTGCAAGATTTCCTTGTAAAAACCGACAATTTTTCCCAAGTACCTCTTTTTTCTTATACCCTGTCATTCGCAAAAAAGCACGATTAACAAAAATCAACGGCTCATCTTTCTGTTGCATGTCAACGATAGTTATCCCATCGTTGGCTGAATGAAGGGCTTGATAAGCTAGATTTAAGTCAATTAATCCCGTTGCTAACTTAGTTCTCCTTGGCATATTGTTCCCTTTTAGTCGCAACCACTATAATAAAGTTAGCCTATTAATTTTTAAAAGCTATAATAAAAAGGCGCATTGCAAAAAATACTATTCCGCCATGTGGTCTTAAAGCGTTCATTGTTAGTTTAGCTAGATACGCGGGAAAACCCAATAGGCTTAGTTCATCTTTAAACGCGTTGGTTGAGGCTAGGAAGGGTAACTACTTATCAAGCCGATTTTTTTTGTAATCAGCATAAAAACCATAAGCTTCTTTCTGCCGTTTCTTCACGGCATACATGGTTTTATCGGCCAATTGCACTAACTCATTTTGTGCCTCACTGTCATCCGGATAAAGCGCAACACCGATGCTGGCTTTCAATTTGAACAAAGTGTCATCATAGTCAATTGGCTCACTAATGGTTTTAATGATTTTGTTAACAATCGATTTGATAACGCGCTGGTTTGAGATGTTGTCTAAAATGATTAAAAATTCATCGCCACCAATGCGAGCCACCGTATCTTCCTCACGCAAACAACTCACTAAGCGCTCCGCAATGATTTTAAGCATCACATCGCCTGTGGTATGGCCGTACGTATCATTAAGGGCTTTAAAGCCATCTAAATCTAGGAATAAAACGGCCACTTTCGTTTTATTGCGTTTAGCATGCGCACACGCCCGGTTCAGTCGGTCATAAGCGAGCCGTAAAATAGGAAGTCCTGTTAACGCATCATGTGTCGCTAAATAGCGTTGCAGCGTAAGTTCGGTAATATCACGTGCAATTTTAGACGCCCCAATAATGATACCTTCCTTATTTTTAATCGGTGAGATAGACACAGACACATGCACTGGCTTACCATCTTTGCGGATGCGCACCGTTTCAAAATGGTCAACTTTCTCACCTGAGGCTATCTTTTCTAATATATAGGTTTCTTCATTGAAGCGGTCTGAGGGAATTAACATAAGAATGGATTTACCTATGATTTCAGGCGCGCTATAGCCAAAGATTTGCGTGGCTGCCGGATTCCAACTGGTGATAATACCTTGTAAATTTTTACTAATAATCGCATCATCAGAAGCATTAATAATAGAGGTTAATAGCTGCTCGGTTTCTTCTCTTTTTTTATCGCTAGTGATATCGCGAACCATATTAAAAACACCCACGATGCTACCTTGATTATCTCTCAAGGGAAGAAAGCAACAAGACACAGGTATTTTTTGACCATCTTTTCTTAACACAACAGTTTTAAACTGTTCTATTTTTTCACCCAAGGACACACGCTTTAAAAAAATAGTGTGTTCCTCTAAGCGCTCTGGTGGGACTAAACGCATTGCAGGCTGACCAATGATTTCATGGGATAAGTAGCCAAAAAGGCGCTCAGCACTCGGATTCCAACTGGTAATACAGCCTTGAAGTGTTTTAGTGATGATGGCATCTTGGGAAAAGTTAAGCACTAGATGCAGCAAGGCTTGTTCTAGTTCATCTACCTTCTCCAAAGAAACTAAACGCTCTAGCATAGTTGCGCCTATATAGTTGTTCTAGCTTAAGTATAGCCAGTGTAATTAGATTAAGGCTAAGTCCATGAATGACTGGTCAAGAAAGCCAAGCGTCTGGATTAAGCATTGCTTGGTAACTAGCCGATAAAATACAACTAAAATGGAAAGACTTTTCTATAATTAGAATGGATAAACGCGGGAGATGGTGATGAAAAAAGGAATTTTTGAGTTGCAGGATGAATGTTTTTTGCTGCTTCTACAAAGCTCATTGAAATCAATTCCATTTAATATTTTTTTATCCACGTTTATTTGGAGCTATTTGTTATATCGGCAAGCTCCCGTGATAGAAGTAACCCTTTGGTATGGGTTAATTTGCTTTTTAAGTCTCACTCGCTGGTTTTACAGCCAGCAAAGTATTCATAAGCACGCTTACCTCTTAAAAAAAGATAGAATCAAATTTACTTTTATCCTCTTAACAGGCTTCATGGGTGCCTTATGGGGAATCTGTTATATTTGGTTTTACCCTTATTTTTTAGCCATGCATCAAAACGTGATTACGCTCGCCTTAGGTGGCATGGCCTCAGGAGCACTTGCCTCGCTTTCCATTTATTTACCGGCTTATTACGCTTATCTGATTCCTATGTTTTTACCGCTTATTCTTTACAATTATTGGCTAGGCGACCTTGACCATACTATTTTAGCCTCTATGTTCTTACTTTTTGTTATCATGCTAATCATTACCGCTAAATTCCCTTCGACGTTATTAAAAGAAACTATAGAACTCACCAAAGAAAAAGATAAAGCCTTAGAAGAAGTTCAACGCACAGCGATTACCGATGGCTTAACAGGACTTTATAACCGCCGCTATTTTGATCAACGATTTAACGAAGAATTTAGACGAGCCCAACGAAATAATCACCCCTTAAATTTAATTTTAATTGATGTAGATGACTTTAAAAAAATAAATGACCAGCATGGTCATCCTACAGGTGATTTATGTTTAAAGGAGTTAGCAAACACTATCAAAGATTCCGCTGGGCGCGCCAATGATGCCACCTTCCGGATTGGTGGTGATGAATTTGCAGCTATTTTAAGTAATATCTCACTTGAAGAGACCATTTCCCTTTGCAACAAAATTCAACAAAAATTTAAACAAGACGTAAAACTTGCAAAGCCAACCATTAGTATCGGGATTGTTAGCATCCCGCCTGTATGTACCAATGAAATTGATGAGGTGGTTTCCGTAGCAGACCAAACACTATATAAAGCCAAAAAAGCAGGTAAAAATCAAATCTATTCACAACAATTAAACTGTTAACGTTCTGTGCTAACTATAGTTAATAATGATTTTTAAATCATTTAATTTGAATATAACGCGCTAGAATTTGGAGGTTTTTATGACAGAAAAAGAGACAATAGAACTGGAAAAGATATACGGCTCATCAGCAGTTGCCAATAAATTGCGACGAATTGCAGCGGCTATTGAGCAAAACAAAGGCTTTCAACTACAAATACACAAAAAACGTATTTATGTGCCAGTTGATGTGTATGTGGAATTTGAGTATGAAGAAGAAGGCGAAGAATACGAACTTGGCATTGAAATAAAATGGAAAAAAATTAAATAGAAACGTTAAGGTTAGAAAAGTCTGGCAAAACGACTATTTAGGGTTACGTATTGTTTTATATTCCTTTAAGACAAAAGCTTAAATGTGTTATACTTTAATTATGAAAAAACAAACTCTTATCAATACAAATCCCTATTTAAAAGATGCTGACAATCGTAAGCGTCTAGTACAGCGCTCCGTAAGAACATCGTGTGGCGTTGAAGGCATTTATGAAAAAAACCTTGTTCTCCAATCTTTTAATATACCTTCACAGGGCAAGAAAAAAATCTATAAAACATCTAAATAGATTGCTCTATTAACAATTTAAAAATGTTTTTAATTAAAGAGTAATCTCCTGTAAACCCAGCATGAATTGCGAGAATATAGTGAGAGAATCCTTCGGGATTTTGTGTTTGATCAATGGCAGTATAATTTAAGGGCGGCTTTTTTGCTTGCATAACCATTAAGTCAGCTAGCAAGCGTGCCGTGCGCCCATTTCCTTCGCGAAAGGGATGAATAATAATAAATTCAACATGTACAACACCTAGTGCATAAGCTAGTTCATCTAGATCAGTATAATGGCATGGTGTATAGTTAGAGAGGTATTCTTTCTCAAATGCTACCATTAGTTTAGCGATATTTATTGCTGGAGCAAAAGGAAACCCTGCTTTTTCCATATTAACTGTTCTGTATTTCCCAGCAAAAGGATAAACATCTCCAAGCCATAATTCATGAATATTACATAAATCTTCAGCACTGAAACAATGATTTTCATCAAAAATTTCTAGCAATTCTAATTCAGTTCGTTGTAATTCCTGTTCCTCAATAATTTCTATTTTATCTTTGGATTTAATCTTTAGAAAATTTTTAAGTATGCCCTCTTCCGCGCCAGGTTCAAAATTCTCATCTTCAGGCACAGCATAGCGATTTGAATGCTTATCAGTCATGATACAGAAGCTGCTTGTCTAAGGTTATGTTTCTTAACATACATGTTAAGGCCAATATGATTACTATAACCTAAATAGGAAGCAATTTTTCTAACTGATAGTCCTAATTTTAATAGTTCTCTGATTTTATCGACATCTTTATCGAACTTGCTTTTTTGAATCGTTCCTTTGGGCTTACCTAGGCGAATCCCTTCTCTTCGTTTGCTGGCGAGCGCCTCTTTAGTCCGCATGCTAATTAAATCACGCTCAAGTTCAGCAAATAATGAAAAAAGGGTAATCATCACTTTAGAGGTCATATCATGCTGCTTCATATCAAGACCTTGTTTGATAGCAATGACTCGAACTTGTTTTTTGATTAACTCATTGATAAGCCCAATCACCTCTGCCGTACTTCGACCTAGACGACTAAGTTCTGTAACAATCAGGGTATCGGCATCATTAAGAATAGAAAGCATTTCATCGATACGCCGCTCTTTAATCGTTTTCCGACTGGAAATAGTCATCTGGATAAAATCATCCACTACTAATTTATTTTTTTTAGCAAACTCATAAATTTCCAATTTTTGATTGTTCAAATCTTGTTTATCTGTTGATGCGCGAATATAGGCAATGGTTTTGGACATAATTTATCCATTTAAGATGCATGTTAATAATTAACCTTATTTAAGAATTAAATTATACAGAACATATTACATATATAAAGTGAAAAACATATACAAAAAATATAATAAATAACGGTCGTTTTTTATTATACAAAATACCACGGTAAGATAAACAAAAAAAGATATTTTATATTCAGTTACAGGTATAATACTGCCAAAATTAAATGCAAGAGAATAAAATATGAAACATCATAAAGCAGCGAAGGTTGATTCAATTATTGAGCCTAGTGATTTTGAAAAAAAGTTGCCATTAGCCATACAAAAACATGTCTTTAGCTTTTTTAATCAAAAAGAATTGCGCCTTACTACCCAAGTCAATAAACATTTTAATCAGTTGGGCCTTGAAGAAATGGAGCGAATGAAAAAAGTATATAAGGAAAATGTTTTTTACTCTGTGGGCAACCCAATCCGAATTACCAATCCAAAACCATCTTTCCTTGAGATGAATTTTGGGATGAATTATAGAAAGATAATACCCAGCAGAGAAATACATGACTCATTTTCTGGTTTAAATATTCAAAAAATTAAGTTATTTAATACCGAATATGAAGCACTTGAATATTCAAGATCATTAAGAACGGGGGATCCGTTGTTGGAAGGAACTGAAGTTTACCAACCTGGTGTATTCAAGGTTATCTATTTCGGTCAGGTCGATAATACTATGTTTATCAATGAGAATTTAGTAATTAATCGTGGCCGTAGCTCTGATGCAACTGAGTGGAATGAAAGAACAACGAATATCAAATACTTTGCAACAGATCGTAGTCATGTTATTCCCGTAGAAGGGGCTTTGAAAATTCATCTTTCAGACATAGGGAAATTCAAAGTGTATGGATCTATTGACTATGCCGATCTAGATTTTTTAGAAGAAAAAAAATCTGCCTCCTCACTTCAAAAAGGGTGTGTTATTAGTTAATTTTCCATATAAGTATATTCATCATGGCTGCTAGCTTTAAGCAGCCATGTAATGAATCTTCTATCTAGTGCAACCAGTTAATTTGAACATAGCTGATAATAATAAATTGCTAACTGAGGAGTGGGATGGTTCATTAGAGCCTTTCATTGAGAATGGTCATTCAAACCACTCAAACAAGTTTTTCTCATGGCTTAAAGGGTTTGCAATCAATTTAAGAAAAAATCCAAAATTTACATTGTAAGAAATAGAACATTATCTTAGTTTATAGAATTAAGTTTGATGCTTTGAAAAAGACTTAAAGAAGTTATGTTATATAGCCCAGAAAAAGATTTTAATTATGTCAGAGGGCAAGGCTTGGGAAACCCCTACATTGAACCAATTGATAGAAGGAAGGGGAGACAATTTTCGTTTAATTTAATTAAGAACTAATAAAACCATGAGCGTTAAACTCCACAGCACAAGACCAATGAAAAACCCAAGAAATAACTGAGGAATTTTACTAAGATAGGTAATCTGTCCTTCTTTTTTCATTCTAACTCCGAGATGTTATTGCAAATTGTTTACCGAATGATTCTCGTATCTATCTGGTTCTTTTTGTTTGCCGTGACTATGAGTATAAACGCCAAAAGCAAAATAAATGAAACCAAATAAATATCCTATAATGATTCCTAAATACAACCATGGCTTATTGCATTTCATTAATTATTTTCTCCAACATAGATAGTAAAATTACAATTTTGATAAGCTCATTAACCTTATCAGCAAAGTACTAAAAACTTAGTAAAATAGATAGTTTTTGCTTTAAATTAGTAGAATGGTTAGCTCAAGTTAATCAGTTGTTCTTTAAAGTTAATGTGCTAAATTATATTGCCATTCAAGTCAACTAGCTGACTGACTGTTAAACAACAATGTAAAATATAAGCATCATATAAAATCCTCTAGAATAAAAGGATTAATTACCCTTCTCCACATGCTTATCCACTGTTTTTGTGGATAAGCCGTCGCTGTCGCGGAATGTTTCGTTTAAATAACCATCAATCAGAACTATTTTTAACAATAGTTTAAACACAGCAAACAAGCTGCTCAGTCTTGCCGCTAAGCGGCCAGAGGATTTATTATTTCATTGTCTAAAATACACCTTTTTGTTATATTTTCAATCGATTTTACTGTTTTTGGACGCACCTCCCCTGCCAAATAGCGTGTCAGTTGCCTTAGATTAAAACCTAATATAGCAGTATAGCCAGCACTTAACGTTGTATTATCGGACTTCATGCGACTGCGGCCTAATTGACCGCCGCTTTTTGCGTGACTAATGAGTGCTTCAATACCGGCTCGCCGATTGTGTAAAGTAAGTCGGGTTGCAAAGGAGGAGGTTTCTTTAGGGGCGTTAAGTGCTCGCCTTGGACGAGGCAAGGGTATGCTGTCCAAATAGCCCTTCATGCGTATAAAGCATTAACGGCAGTGATTGGGCATCAGGCATCTGGAGATTTACACAGGAACCTACAAACAAAAAGTTACCGCCGATGCGCCCAAGTTGATAAGCGCGGCCAAACTCAAGTTTCTTATTAAGTTTGCCTTTATTAAAGCAGGCGACCTCATAGGCATGAAGCGATAAGATGCTTGTAGTAGAATGACCCTCAAACAGATAGCCATGTAAGCGCTCTAAGAGTAACGCACCGCGCCACTTCAGTTGCTCGACGGCCCGCCTAAGTCTTGTGTCTTTTTCTCTCATGAAAGGGCCTAACTCATGAAGATGGTTTAAGATAGGAAGCACTTCAGCATACGTATCTTGCCATAAACGTTTGAGTGCAATGGAGAGGACTTCTACTCGTACCTCTTGGCGCTTTAAATTAAAATAATAGAGGGCTAATTGTTTTAAATAAGATAACTCAACCTTATAGTGCTTAGCACCAGCGTAGCAAAACTCATTAAGTGCTTTGCCTATCCGGCTTGCCAATAGGGCCACTTTAATTAATAAATTAGCCACAGCAGGATAGGCAATATTAGCCTCCTGAACCGTTGAATCAATATCTAACTCACTTGGATTGCCATAGCCTAAGCGCACCGCATGTTGGCTGATAAGGTTCGCAATGGCTCGTTGGGTTTCAGGACTAAGTTTTGAACGAAACGCTTCTATCTTCGTGTGATCGGGTACATGCCAGTGTTTTAAGTGACCATAACCACAAAATAAGCGAAACGCCGCATTATCACGCACCTGTTGCTCCGTTGCCCTATCAGTTAAATCAAACAGTTGCTGCAACAGATAAACACCTAAATGAATACGCACTCGCAAGGGTCTGCCCATCCAATAGCAGCCACGCTCAGTGCGCTCTAAATCCGGTAATACTAACTCAAGTAACGACCTCCAAGGTAAGCTACGCGCTAATCGTACAAGACGATGATCATCAGCGACCTTAATCACGACCTCGCCTTCCCTAACTTCTTGGTCAAACCCCGATACATCTAAAATCATTATTCTTCTTTTTATAAAACGCTTTACCACAAAGGTAATAAAGAGCGTTGTTTTTTAGGTCTGCATGATATAGTCTGCGAAATTAAAATCAATCAATACCTCTTACGCCTTTCAACCTAATCATCTAGATCATTTCGCGACAGCAACTAAGCTCCGTGTCTCGAAATGACCGGACCCAATTAAGTTTAATAAGGAGAATTTTTAACATAGCCAATCAATACAAAGGGGTTTATAAACCCTATTCATAAATGAGGTTTATGAATAGGGTTTATAAATGGCTATGATGGACACGTCTTATAAACCCTATTCATAAACCTCATTATACAAAGGGGTTTATGAATAGGGTCTTGCCGAACGATACTACTCTGACATAAAAATATATTTAGCCTGCTCTAAAAGAGGTTTATAGCCCCCCTTTGTAATTTTAAAAATCCAAAGGGGTTTAATAGTAATTAGTAATAATTATTTATTAAATACTATTACTACCAATTAAATAAGATGTTTTTTTAGAAAACGGGTTTAATCATTTGTTTGATAATACAAACTATAATTAACTCATCTTATTGACTAAAAACCGTTCCCTTTCATAAATAACATTGATTAAATCTACCTGATTTAAAATATATATTTTAAGTGGTGAACGTGTTTTACTATTTTTCGCACGGGACAATACAGTTTGTGCTAAAAAGAGGAGGAAGTTAGGTCTTTTTTTACCATAATTTAGCTAACCTACTATCCTCCCATCATTGCTTTATGGTCTATAAATGTGATTCATAGACCCCTTTGGTATTATCAGATTTTTTCATAAATTGTTTTTACCACAATAAATCTCATCAGATACTAATTTAGTTTAAACAACTATTTGCAATAACAGAAACAATATATTAATATTTAATCTAAATTTGTTTCAGTTAAGCAAGGAAGATAAAAGTGGATGTTTCCCAAATAAAAATTAGTGAGCTATCCCGACTTACTGATATTAATAAAACTTTGATTAGCCGCTATTTTAAAGAAGCACCTGATACGCTAGTCACTAGGATTAATGATCGAATTGTCGGCTTGTCTCCTGAGGCAGCAACTGAATTTTTATTAGAGAACGGAAAGGATTACTTTAAAAAAGGTGGGGTTATATTAACTGCAAACTTGTGTGGTGGTGTTGGAAAAACTACAGGCACATATTCTTTAAGTGCATCAGCTCGCAGAATTCATACCCGCAAAGATCCTATTGTTGTTGTTGATACTGACTCACAAGGTAGTTTTACAGCGACTGAGTTTGGTGCTCCAGCAGATGATGATGAACTAATTTTAATTGATTTTCTTGAGGGTAAAGCAAAAATCGAAAGTATTCTTACTGAGGTTGGTAACAATGTTTGGTTTGTTAAGTCAAATTTAAATCAAGCGTATATAGATAAAGTATTGTCAAAACCATCTGATATAAAAAAGGGGATGCTACATTTTTATCATGAAATATTTAGGCACTTAGGCAGTAACACAAAAATATTTCAAGATCATACCCCGCAACTATCAAGCATTTTTGCTTCTAGTGTATGTGCTATTTCTCAGTTAGACCCACAGTTATTGAGAACTGTTATTATACCCATGCGAAGTGATAATTATGCAATTAATGGTGCTGAAAAAATATTAAATGAAATTAAAGAATTACAAGATACGTTCAATTTAGAGCGTGATATTGATATTCATTGTTATTTTTCCAGTATAGATCGTCGAATATCTACTACAAGCGAGGCGATTAAAGGTGCCAAGAAAAAAGATGCAATAATTCATCATTTATGCCCGGTAGTAATACGCTATTGCTCAGAAATTCCAAAAAGCATTCAAAAATCAAATAATGTTTATAGTTCTGGCAAATCTAATAATGCAGCCGAGGATTATCAAGACTTGCTTCAATATATATTCAGTTATACGAAAGAAGCTGAGGTAGCATAAAATGGCAAGATTGGACGACTTGTTGCCCGAGCTAAAGGATGATACTTCTGCTCAAAAACTACCAAATGGTAATGAACCAAGAATACTTACCGGAAAAAAACGGAGAGCTTGGCTGGTAGATAGTTATGAAGATAAATCATCAATCCAAAAAAAAGAGAGTATAAACCCTGTTCATAAGCCAGAGTCGCCGTCACGCGTTAGCATGATTGACACCTTGCCTCCAAAGGGGTCTATGAATAGGGTTTATAAGCCTAAATTATTGTGTTTTGCGGATTTACGAAGCAACCCACTACAATTATTTCGATACTTATATGAGTTGACGCAAAGTGCAGGAGAGGATTATAAGACTCCAAGAGTAAAGCTTCGGGATATGATGCTTTATATTAATATTTCAAAAGATTCTGCAAGAACAGCTCTTAGATTTCTATTGAAACAAAAATTTATAGAGAGAATAGAATTTCAACCTGGGCACTTAGGATGGTCAAGGTATCAATTGAATGAAAATATTTGCAATGAGTTGGAAAGAGAAGTCTTAAAAGGGTCAATAAAACCTTTTGAAATTACCAAAAATAAAGCCATAGAAACTAGTACCTTGTCGATAACTGATTTATTGGATAATTGGGAAGATGTAGATATTAGCCCACTTGAATATATAGGATTTAATAAAAAGCATTTATTACAAATTAAAAATAAAAGTACTCCTGATGTGGTACAAGAATCTATCAATCATTTTGCTTATTCTTTAAAATACAACGCAAAAACCAAAGAATATCCAAATCCACTGGCCACATTGATTACTGTATTAAAAAGAGGTGAAGCTTGGCTCGAACCAAATTACCAATCTCCTCAAGAATTGGCTCAATTAAAAGTTATCGAAGCAAAAAAAGCCGAATTGGAAAGAAAGAAAGCAATTGAGGAAGAGTTATACAAAATAGCTTTTGATGAATGGCAGCAGGATTTAAGTAAAGAAGAACTAGATAGCTTGGCTCCAGATGGCAGAAAAAAAGGAGATCCAACGCCTCCTGCTGCAAAGTTAAGCATTTACTTTAAAGAAAAAATATGGCCAGAAAAAAGAAAAAATTATAATTTGAAGTAATGTTCAAACAAAAATGGTTAAGGGGTACAGCAATGCAAGACTTAAATTACTTTGAAAAGATAGCAAATTCGGCTATTTTTAACGAGGAAGAAAAAAAAATAATTGATGTTTTAGGAAATGATAGTCTTGCTATTAGGGTGAAGGTCTCTAATAAAACACATTTTACTGATACAACTAAAATAGCAAGTTTTAGAAATCGTGAATAAAAAACTTGTATTAATTGGATCAGGGATCAAAACTATTTCGCATTTAACCATTGAGGCACAAGCTTATATTAAGCAAGCCGATTGTGTATTGTATTTAGTTAATGAACCAATATTTGAAAAATGGTTAAATAAATATAGTAAAAAATGTATATCTCTTGAAAACCATTACTTCTTATATGAAAAACGGGCTGAATCTTATAAAAAAATAGCTGACGAAATACTTAATTATACAGAGCAGTATGATTTTGTTTCTATAGTGTTATATGGTCATCCAACAATTTTTTCATCACCTGGTTTAGATGCCATAAAAAGAGCAAAAGAGCGAAATATTGAAACTGTTGTATTGCCTGGTATTTCTGCAGAAGATTGTCTTTTTGCTGATTTGAAAGTGGATCCTAGCCAAAATGGTTGTTTATCTGTCGAAGCTATGAGCTTTTTAATATTTGATGACAAGGTGGATAAACATTACGATCTTGTTATTTGGCAATTAGGAATGGTTGGAAATATCGAGCCTGTAGTAAAAAAAAATTCTAAAAAGGGATTATCCCTTATTCAAGAGAAGCTATTAAAAATATACTCTTCACAGCACGAAGTTATTTTGTATGAGGCGGCTCTTTATCCGGGGATTAAACCTAAAATTACTAAATTTGCTATAGAATTATTAATAAATCAGACTATTAGTTCTATTTCAACACTCTATATACCTGCTGAGAAAAAAAGATTGCACGATGAAAAAATTCTTTTCAAATTAAATTTGAAAATAGAAGATTTTCAATAAACTAAGTTACTAAGGGAGTGGTATGAGTTTTATTAAACAATATTTATATTCTTATATAAACTTGAATACAAAGTGCAAACTATACCTACTGTTTTATATGCTCCAATCCATCTCAGCAGGAGTATCTTTTTTTATTGCTATTTTCTTAAATGAATATTTGTTATTAACTACTGATACAATTAGCTTGATTGTTGGCTGTTTTGTCTTAGGCAACTTATTAGGTTCTTGGTTGACTTCAAAGTTGCTTGATAAAAGTAATCCATTTAAATTATCAGGAATTTCATTAATTTTACAGGCAATTTGTTTTTTTGCTATTTGTAGTACCACATCAACATGGCTTATCACTGTAATAATGCTGATATTAGGAATGGCAAGTTATGTTTATGTTATCTGTAATGATTATTTAATTACAGCATTAGCTGGCAAAATGGAAAGTGAAAGAGCGTTGGCAATAAGTTTATTGAATGTGTCTTCTAATATTGGACTAGGCATTGGCGGTGTTGTTGTAAGTTACTTATCCAAAGCCAATCCTATATATATGTTTGTAATGATAGGTACCATTCTAATAATATCAGCATTGTTTTACTTTTTAGATAGCTCAGATAAGGTGCATATAAAGAAAGTAAATCATGATGAAGGTCGCTCAAAAGCAAATCAAAATTTATATCGATTAAGTTTAGGTATTATTTTCTTGCTTGGACTTATATTTGCTCAACAAAGAGTAGGTTATTCATTATTTTTAACAAAATATTATGGTGACTCTGGCGCTAGTTTCATATTCATGCTTAATTCTTTTCTAATAATATTCCTACTTCCAACTGTAACTAAAAATGCAATTAAGAAAAATCAAGTTTTATCGATGGGGCTAGGTGTATTTTTTCTTGGAGGAGGAATGTTCCTTTTAAGCATGGCTTCTTCTGCTTACTGGCTTGTAATTGTGGTTTGTTTGATCACAACATTGGGTGAAATGTTGGGAACAACTTTATCCCAGCTTCTTTGCTTTCAATATGTTTCAATTGAAAAAAGAGGTAAGGCCATGGGGCACTACAAGTTTTTATATGCGTTTGGAACCATTATTGGAACTTTAACTGGCGGAAAAATACAGGTGGTTTTTGGAGAAAACTATATATGGTTTTTTTGTGGAATAATAGGTTGCTTATCATTGATATTATGTTCCAGAGTTAATCGTAGACAATTTAGACCTCAGTTGTTGACAGCTTAACGCAACCACGAAAAAAATTTGCTGTATGGGCTGGCATGGCATTATCAGTCGCGCAATTTGAATAATAGAAATTGAATCGAGGATCTTTTTGTACTATTTCTTGCGATAGTGTTATATCTAACCCATTTGAAGTATGAATATATGTAATTTCAGTGTTTTTTACTTGATTCTGTAGAATAGAACCTTGCCATATCCCATTATCTTTAAGAATAAATAATTTGAATTTTTCAATTATTCTATTTAAGTCTTCCAGGTTTTTAAGTGTGCTAATTGTATTTTGTGTTTTAGGAGAAAATGCACGGGTGGTAGGATATTGCATAGAGTAATAGACATCAGCATTTTTATTATGTAACGAAAAATACTGAGGGGCAATTATTGTTGGAATATATTTTTTTAAACCATAAGAGTACGTTAAGGTGTGTTGCAAAAGCTTTAATGGTACCAAATTGTCATCGTTAATTGGAGAAAGACCAGGGTAAGCAGCAACAGCAATATCAAGAACATGTCTTGCTGTATCTGTTAGATAAGGATTGATAGCAAAGTTCCCTTTTTCTTGCATTAAAGAGTATGCAATATCAAAATAATATTGATTTCGAGTATATTCAGACTCCTTCCAAGCCAGTTGAAACAAAAAAGACTTAATGGAATTCCATTTGGTATCATGAAGAATGCTATTAACCCATTTTTTTGAAAAATAAATTAATTGCATATTCCAATTCCCCTTATTATCACTTGAAGCAACAATATCTTTAAACAATTGCCAATGGTCATATAGGCTGGAAGGAATTTTGCTTAAAACACCAATTTCTCTTTCAAGCTTTCTAAATGATGTATTACAAGTTAAATATGGAAGAGAAAAAACAGTTCTTGCTCCTGCGGCAGCGTTTAACAATCCATTAGGAGCGTATGGAAGCGGTTTATATTCACTTAGAACACGAGTGAAATTAAAGAAATCCCCTGGGTTCATAATTGCTATAGGTATCGTTCTATTTTTTTCAGGAAGATCTACAAAAAATTCAATACTTTTAGTTAGTACCATTCCAAGCGGCGAGCTATCAGCTCCATATCCGATATCATCAAAGATATCTTTGGGTGTATCAGAGGCGTTTAATCGATAAAATGATCCATCATCATTGGGTATGAATTGGCTTTTATCATCTCCAATTATTGATCCAAACGGAAAACTCAAAATGTATAAGGGGTAGTTTTGATCAGGAGAGAGTGCATCAACTTTTGATGTAAACTCAGGTGTAACTTTGTAGAAAGTATCGCGGATATCATTCCAGTAAACGCGTTCTATTCCCTGAAACATGGGTAATCCTCATAATATACAAGATTGATTATAAATAAATCAAAATCAAAAAAAAGGTCAAAAATATGCATGGTATTTTACATGTTTCTTAAAAGTTCTGTAAATGATTTACTACATAAAAAGATTGCCATCGAATCTAAATTGAAATATCTAATACAAGGATTTGTAATGAAAGAAAAGATTCAATATAAGTCAGTTCACATAACCATAAAACTTTCAAGCAAAGAAAATAAGGCACTGTCTCTAGCTGCGGAAAGGTCTGGAAGAAAAAAAATTCAAGAAGCGAAATTACGTCTTGAAGATCACTTGTCTCGATTTCGCTCTATCTCTGAATTAAACCAAACCGTGCCGTATAAAAATTATCAGGAAAAATAGAAATGGAAGTTCAAGATGTCTGTACTACGAATATATAAAAAACAACAAAATTTTGTAATTTTGGATAATACCTGTTTGCAGGATAATTTTCTTTCTTGGGGCGCAAAGGGCCTTCATGCTTATTTGATGTCTATGCCTGACGATTGGCGTATAAAAGTTGCAGATTTGAAAAACAGAGCTACCAATGGGCGAGATACAGTTCGAGGTCTTTTGTTAGAGTTAGACCCGAAAGACTATATTTTTAAATCGACTTGTAGAAAGTGTGACGTCTCAAATCTCTCTACGAGACAATCAATATCAGCGTTACAGAACTTGGATGGTCTCTAATGCAGATAAAGTGAAGTTGAAGTTTCAAGATGCAAGACCGCTCCTTGAACAAGGATTAGTGAAAGTTATTGCAGGAATATTTTAATGAGCACTCAATTTTAAAAAGCCTAGACGGCTCATCAACTTACATTAATTAGTGATTAAATATTAGGCGAAAAATTGCTTAAGGGATTTTTACAACCTTAAAACGGAGAAAAAGCATGAAAATGGGTAAAAAGATAGTCGATTTGCTACAAAAAGGGGGAACAACATTTATCTTTCTGCTGCTTTCAAAAAACGTGTTGGCTAATGATTTATTAGCCAAAGCCTTAGAAGGCGATGTCAAAGATTCGTTAGGCAGTGGGTCGATGTTTTGGAAAGTTTTTATTTTAGTAGACATCATTTTAGCAACGGCAATGGCTGTGAAAAGTAAAAACCCGATGGTCTTTGTGGGTGTAACCGCGGTGGCTTTTATTCCCGCCTTCTTACTCAGAACGTTCGTGTTTTAAGGAGGATTAAATGAGCAGCATGAGTTATCAATTCTTAAATCATATTGATGCGCCCAAAAGGATTTTAACCCTGACGCTAGATGAGCTCATCGTTGCAGGTCTTGGGTTTATGTTGCTCGTTGTTGCTAATCAAAAAGTGCTGGTGTCCTTGTTCGGTCTGGGTTTGTTAAGTGGCTTGCGATATTTGAAGAAAGGTGAGGGGCCAAAAGTATTGCTGGTTCTTGCCTATTGGTATTTGCCAAGTGGGTTAACCCAGTTTTTTCTACCTAATTTACCCTTATCACACCATCGCGTGTATGTCGCTTAAGGAGACTCGCATGGATTTTAAAAGTTACCAAAGTCGCTTAAGTCAATTGTCAGCCCGATTTAATTTGATGGTTGTATTGGTGTTTGGTCTTTTGCTCGCTAACGTGGTGTTGTCTTGCTTCCTTTACGAGGTGTGGTCTCACCACACGATAGAGGTCACGCCTTTTTCAGGTGGTGCGAGTTATTTTAAGTCAACTACAAACGTTGACAGCCATTACTTAAGCCTAATGAGTGAGAATTTCGTCAATGAGCGTTTAAACGTCACACCTGAAACGGTCGATGCTAATCATCAGCGTCTGCTTTCTTTTGTAAACCCGAAATATTATTCCGACCTACTTCGAAAACTCACCAATGAGGCTAAGGTTATTAAAACTAAAAAAATGTCCTCTACCTTTGCCATTGCAGAGATTAAGACAAATCCCCAGGCATTGACTGCGGTTGTCACCGGCAAACTCAAGCGTTACGTGGGCCTTCATGCCTTAAGTGATGAGCAGAAAACTTACCTTTTGCAGTTTTACTATCAGAACAGCCGTTTATCCATCCTTAAATTTATGCCATTGAAGGAGAAAGAAG